>DATHJM010000369.1:0-2124 GCA_035489775.1 Burkholderiales bacterium | reverse complement strand
GATGCTGATCGACCCGGTTTCGCCGGACGACCTGCGCCGCGCCATGCTCGAATTGCTGCCGGAGTGGCTGGCGCCGATGCTCGAGAATCCACCCGACGTTCGGACTCGTGGTTATCAGTCATTCATCGTCCTCTCTATCTGTCGGATCCTCTACACTCTTGAACACGGCGAGGTGGCTTCCAAGAGCGCCGCGGCACGGTGGGGTGAGGAGACGCTGCACGCGCGCTGGACGCCGCTGATACGGGGAGCGTGGATCGGGCGGCAGGATCCCGACGCACCGCCGCGAGCCGCGGATATCAGTGAAACGTGGGCGTTCATCCGCTACGCTATCGGGCGCAGCAAACGATGATGCTGGTGTTGTCGATTCGGGACGATCTCATTCGACTAACTAATGAGAGTCAGTCAGCGAGCTCGCGTCTCAGCCCGCTCGCTGCCGCTGGTTGTTTTCCACCATCCGATCCACGACTTGCACCAGATGCTCGCCTATCTGCCTCATCCCGACGCACGTGCCGCACGAATGGGCGCCTTCCAGCATCATGCTGAACAGGTTCGCCGAAAACGCGGGATCGGGAAATCCAGCCGCCTTGCAAAGGCGGACGACGCGCTTGTGCGTTCGAAGCTTGTGTTCCTTCATGACACGGCGCGCCGGATGGTTCGGATCGGGCAGCTCGGCGAAGGCGTTGCCAAGGGCAGAGCCGCGCTCTTCCATCTCGCGAAGCTTCGCGGCGGTGCGCCGGCTCCAGTCCTGGAGCTGGCCCGTCGGATCTCCGCGGTGCTTGGCGTCGAGATCCTTCCACTCTTCCTCTTTGTGCGCGACTATGCCACGCACCCATTCCGTTATCAGCTCGTCCTTCGAGGCGAAATAGCGGTACAGCGTCATCTTGTTCGTCTGCGCCGCCTCGGCGATCGCTTCGACGCCCACGCCGCGGATCCCCTGCTTATGGAACAAGTCTCCCGCTGCCACCAGAATCCGCTCGCGGACAGGAATGGTGGAGCGACGACTTTTTCTCGCTTTCAACCCGTTATTGGAAATATCTGTTTTCACGATACGTTATACCCCTCCTTGACTAAAATGTTACCGACCGGTAACATAGGGGTGCCTGTCGCGTGTTACCGATCGGTAACATACTACATGTCGATAAGAAGTGCCACCGCCGTTTGCCGCAGCAGTCCGCTGCCATGGAGTTGTGCAACATGAGTTCCACTTTCTCTCGCGCCAGATCAGCCTCCCTCAGAGTTCATGCCGGCGGCTGGGCCGCGGCTGGAGTTTTCGCGCTCGCCGCATCCGGATGCCACAAAGAGGCGCCGCCAATGCAAGCTCCTCAGGTCACCGTCGCGCCCGCGATTGAGCGCGTGGTCGCCGATTGGGACGAGTTCACTGGCCACTTCGAAGCCGTCAACTCGGTCGAGGTGCGCCCGCGCGTCGGCGGATTCATCGAGCGCGTCGGATTCACCGAGGGAGCCATGGTCCACCAGGGCGATGTGCTGTTCGTGATCGACCAGCGCCCGTACCAGGCCGAGCTCTCGAGAGCGGAGGCCGTACTCGCGCAGGCGCGGACGCGGAACCAGCTCGCCGCGGTGGAAGTCGAGCGGGCCCAGAAGCTGGTGAACACCCAGGCGATCTCGCGCGAGGAGCTGGACGCACGTACCAGTGGTCGCGCTGAAGGCGACGCGGGCGTTCGCGCGGCAGAGGCCGCGGTGCGAGTTGCGCGACTGAACATGGAGTGGACTGTCGTACGCGCTCCGATTTCCGGGCGCGTCGGCCGCGCAGAAATCACCCGGGGCAATGTCGTACAGGCGGGAGCTCCGTCACCAACGCTGCTCACGACGATCGTCTCGCTCGATCCGATCTACGTTTACTTCGATACCGACGAGCAGGCGTACCTGAAGTACATGGGCGCGCAGGCAACTGGACCGAAGGGGCGGCAGGTACTGATCGGACTCGCCAACGAGTCCGGATTCCCGCATGAGGGAAGACTCAATTTCGTCGACAACCGCGTCGCTGCTGCTTCCGGAACGATTAGCGCCCGGGCGCTGTTGTCGAACCCCAACGGCCTCTTCACGCCGGGATTGTTCGCGCGCGTGCGACTCCTCGGCAGTCAGCCCCACCCGGCGACTTTGGTT
>DATHJM010000368.1:0-4211 GCA_035489775.1 Burkholderiales bacterium | reverse complement strand
GGCTCGAGGACCAGGCTCGGCAGGCACGCCAGGCCCAGCGCGAAGGCCACCGGCACGCGCAATACGAAGAGCGCCAGGAACGTCCCGAAGAGGACGATCGCCGCCGCGCCGGGGGCGAGAGCCGCGGACATCATCGGCCGGCTTTCCCCGCAAGGGCGCGGAAGCTCGCGATGAACGCTTCACCGAGGAAGAGCACCCAGGTCACGCCCGCCACCGGCCACGCCATGAAGATGAACGTCATCGGCAGCTCGGCGAGCTCGGAAGTCTGGTCCCAGCCGAAACGGACGAACTGGACGCCCCACCAGATGAACACCAGCGCAAACACGAGGATGAAGAGGTTGGTGACGATCTGCAGGAGCGCGTCGGCCCGCGGCGGGAGATCCGGCAACACGTCGACCACGAAATGCGACCCCTCGCGCACGCCGATCATCGCGCCCAGCATGATCATCCAGATGAACAGGAACCGCGACAGCTCCTCGGTCCATATCCACGAGGGTATCAGCGCCGTGTAGCGCGAGATGATCTGCAGCGTGACCGGGACGATCAGGATCGCCACGGTGGCCGCCATCAGCCACGTGAGCAGCCGATGGGTGCCGTCGAGCAGCTTCTTCAAGCTATCTGTTCAAGCTACTTCGTGTTGTTGATCGCCGTGAAGATGCTTTCGGCGCCGATCTCCTTCGCGTACGCCTCCATCACCGGATCCACCAGCTTCTTCATCTGCGCGCGGTCGGTGAAAGTGATGCGCTTCAGCTTGCCGGCCTTTTCCAGCGCTTCGAGCTTGGCCGTGTCTTCGGAGGACTCGACCTGGCGGCCATAGGCGCCCGCCTCTTTTCCCGCGCGGATGATCGCCGCCCGCAGGTCGGCGGGCAGGCCGCGGAAAGTCTTTCCGGAAAAGCAGATCGGCCGGATCGTGATCGCGTGCTCGGTCATGGACAGGTTGGGACCGACCTCGTAGAACTTCATCGACTCGACACCGGCGGCTTCGTTCTCGCCCGCCGAGATGACGCCGTTCTGTATGGCGTTGTACACCTCGTTGTACGCGATCACCGTGGGAGACATGCCGACCGCGGCGAAGGTGCGGCTCCAGATCGGCGCGCCCTGGACGCGGACCTTGAGGTTCTTCATCTCGGCCAGGTTGCGCACCGGCTTGTTGACGAAGATGTTGCGGGTTCCGCCACCCGCGTAGCCGATCAGCATCACGTCGGCCTTCTGCGCGATCTCGTCGGCGATCGGCTTCAGGAGGTCCGCGTCCAATACCTTGTTCCAGTGGTCGAGGTCGCGGAAAAGGAACGGCGCATCGATGAACGGCGCGGCTTTCGAGAAGGTGGACATGTGCGCCGGCGAGACGATCCCGTAGTCGACGCCCTTGCCCTGGTTCATGTAGGCGAAGTAGTCCTTCTCCAGGCCGAGTTCGCTGTTGCGGTGGAGCACGAAGTTGACAGGCTTGCCGTAATACTTCTTCACCAGCTCCTCGAATCTGAGCAGCGACTTGTTGAAGGCATGATCGTCGTTGAACTGCACCGCGCCGTGCAAGGTGATGGTCTGCGCGATCGCGCTCGCCGCGAAACCCGCCGTCATGGCCGCGGCCGCCCAAGCCAGAACCTGTCTGCGTATCATGGTTGCCTCCTCGTCTCCTTGATGGTGATGCGCCACAGCGTGCGCGCATCATCCGGATCGGTCAGCGTCGCCGAGTGCAACAGCGAGGCATTGTCCCAGATTACCACGTCGCCGACGCCGTACCTCAGTGGGTACCAGTACTTCTCGAGCGTGGCGTGGCGCTTGAGCTCCTCGAGCAGCGCGCGCGCCTCGGCTTCGAGCATGCCCTCGATGCCGAACGAGCTGCCTGAGACCGCGTAGAGCGCCGTGCGGTCCGTTACGGGATGGCGGCGCGCAACCGGATGCCTGACCCAGTTCAGCTTGCGCTTTTGCTCCTCGGTCAGCAACGAGGCCGCCGTGCGCGAGGTGTCCCCGAGATCGTCGCGATTGCCGTAGTGATGCAGCGCGACGAGTCCTTTCAGGCGTTTTTTCATCGTGCCGGACAGATCGTCGTAGGCGGCGTACTGGTTCGCAAACAGCGTATCGCCGCCGGAGCGCGGCACCTGGATCGAGTACAGCATCGTCGCCCGCGCCGGCATCTCCAGATACGAATAGTCGGTGTGGAAATAGGTCCCGGCATCGGCGAGCCCGGTCGGCCTGCCGTCGCGCACCACGTTCGACAGGATCAGGATGTCGGCGTATTCGGGATGGTGGAACTGGTCGACGACGTGCGGCTCGGGCGGCCCGAAGCGGCGCGCGAATCCGAGAAACTCGCGCGCGGTCAGCTTCTGCCCCCGGAATACGAGCACCTGAGCGGCGAAAAACGCTCTTTCGATTTCGTCAAAGGCGCTGTCGGAAAGCGGCTGAGCGAGATCGACGCCGCTCGCTTCCAGAGCAAAATCCCCGCCTAATTTTTTCAGTTGCATCCGTGAAATCCAAGGCTCACTGCTCCACCTTGATGCCGCTCGCCCTGATGAGCTCCGTCCACCTGCGCGTGTCTTCCTTGAGGAACCGGGCGAATTCCTCGGGCGTGAAGTTCGACGGCTCGGCCCCTTGCACGGCGAGCTTTTCCCTGACGTCGGGAGCGGCGAGCGCCCTGACGACGTCCTCGCGCAGCGCGTCGATGGCTTCCTTGGGCGTGCCCCTGGGAAAAGCGAACCCGAACCAGTTGGTGGCGACGTAATCGACGCCTTGCTCGAGCGCGGTCGGCACTCCGGGAAAAGCCGCCGAGCGTCGAGCCGTGCTCACAGCCAATCCCTTCGCCTTGCCGCCCTTGATCGGTCCGAGGGCCGTCGGCGAAGCGGCGATGATGAGATCGATCTGCCCCGCCTGCAGCGCGACGCTCGCATCGCTCATGCCCTTGTAGGGAATATGCGTGAGATCGACGCGCGCATTCGCCTTGAAGAGCTCGCTGACCACGTGGTTGACGCTGCCGATCCCGGCCGAGCCGAAGTTGAGTTTTCCCGGCCGAGCGCGCGCCTCGGCGATAAGCGCGGCGAGGCTCTCCAGTTTCGATCCGGAGTTGACGACGATGACGAAAGGCGTCTGCACGATCATCGCGGCAGGAACCAGATCGCTCGCCACGTCCCAGGGCAGTTTCTCGAACAGCCCGGGCAACATCGGATACGTGGCGTCGATAAGCGCCGCGGTGGCGCCGTCGGGCGCGGACTTCGCCGCCGCCTCCCAGGCGATCCTGCCTCCTGCGCCGGTGCGGTTCTCGACGACGATGGATTTACCGGTCTGCTCGGTGATCTTCTGCGCCGCGATGCGGGTGTAGGTGTCGCTCGCGCCGCCCGCCGAGAAAGGCACGAGGATGCGCATCGGGCGGGACGAGGTCTGCGCCGACGCTGCAAAGCTCAGCAATCCCAAAGCCAGGGCGAAAAGGAATCGGCGCAAGGGTTTCATTTCATGCATCGGCCAGCGGCCAGCGGCTGACGTCGAAATCCTCGGGCATGGTCACGTGCACGAAGCCGCGCACGTCGCGAAGCGACCGCGTGATGTGGCCTTTGCCCTGCACGTCCTCGGCGAAGATGAGGTCTCCCGGCCGGCAGATGAGGCGCCGGCCGTCGCTCGCCTCGAGCTCGAGGATGCCCGAGGTGAGGAAAATCAGCTGGCGCCGGGGAGCGTTGTGAAAATCCTGGACGTGGCCTTCGGGCGTCTCGCGAAAAAAGATGGAGTCGCACCTGAAGGTTTCGGAGATGGGCCTCCCCGCCCCGCTCATCGGGACGCGGCGGATCTCGATCGCCGATTCCCCCGAGTCCCTGGTGAATATCCTGACGACGCGCATGCCCGAAGGATTATAGGGGTTCAGAGCCAAGCCTCCTCCTCGTGCGAAGAGTGGGCAATGCCCACTGGCGCGAGTGGGCAAGGCCACGTGTCTTCAGGAACGTGTGGACGACTTCCCGGGAACATCTGGCTGCACTAAAATCAAATCAGATCATGGCGCCCGCTGGGGGATACGCCATGAAGCTCCGCGGCGCGCGCCGCGGTATCGCAACTCTCACTTCGGAGGGGGAAACCAAGATGTGCATACTGTGCGTTCAAGGAAAGCCGCAGGACCATTCCGGTTCACAACTCGGGCGTCGCGATTTCCTGAAGGCGTCGACGGCGACCGCGGCTGCCGCGGCGGGGATGAGCTTGTTCGCGGCGCGCCCTGCCTCGGCGCACGACGACGA
>DATHJM010000367.1:0-17075 GCA_035489775.1 Burkholderiales bacterium | reverse complement strand
GCTAGGTCCGTTCCAGCGCAGCACCAAGAGCGTGAGGTCGTCGGCGGCTTCGGCACCACCGACGAATTGCGCGATGTCGGCGCGGATCGCACTGACTAGCGCCGCCGGATTTTCGGCGTTCCGCCCCTGCTCAAGAGCCTGGCGCAAACGACCTGCCCCGTAGAGCTCCCCTGCGGGATTCATTGCCTCGGTCACTCCGTCGGACACAACACACACTATTCCTCGTCGGCTCATCTGGTGCTCGGCGGCAACGTAGGAAAATCCGTCAAGCACGCATAACGGCGGCCCACCGCCGTCCGCAAGTCGTGCAATCTCGCCCTGAGGAGGAGCCAGCACGAAAGGCGGTTCGTGCCCAGCGCTACAATATTCCAGGCGGCCGCTCAGTACATCGAGTACTCCTGCAAAAACAGTTACGAACAAAGACTCCGGATTTTCTCGTGCGATTTCAGCGTTGGCCTCGCGGAGCAGTTCATCGACCCGACGCCCGCGCCGAAGGGCGGCACTTTTGCAAAGAGCTTTGCTGACCGCCATGAAAATACTCGCGGGCAAACCTTTCCCGGAAACATCGCCTACGAGAAAGAACAAGTGTTCGGCATCGAGCATAAAGAAGTCGTATAGATCTCCTCCTACTTCCCGCGCGGGCTCCATGGCGGCGGAAATATCGAAGCGATGCTCTGCAGGGAACACCAACTCGGGCCGTGGGAGGCTGCCGATCTGGATACGTCGCGCCGCGTCGAGCTCGCCCGCGATGCGTGCTGCCGCTTCGCGCTCGCGTTGCAGTCGCTCCCGAAGAGATTTTCGCTGAGCGTTCGCTTCGGCGAGCGTCTCGGCGAGCATCGCGGCGAACAGAAGGGCGACCGCGGCGCCTGGAACCGAGGCGTCGATCAAAAGTCCCGCGAACCGATAGGCTCCGAAGCCAGCGGCGCCCAGCATGACCAGTAGAAGCCCGAGCAGGAAGGTCGAACGCCCAGGCGAGACCCGGGGCACGGAACAGACGACAACCAGGCCCGCGACGAAAAGGGCCAGTCCCTCGACCCAGGCTGCCCATCGCGGGCGCATCAACAGTGCGCCGTCAAAAACGTTCTCAAGCACTTGCGCGTGAATCTCGATCCCGGGCATGCGTTCGCCGAGCGGCGTGGTTTGGTAGTCGATTAGGCCGAGTCCCGTAACGCCGACGAGCACGAGCTTCCGCTCGAGCTGAGCGTAGTCCATTCCCCCCCCCAGCACATCCGCGGCCGAGATGAACCGGCTCGCATCGTGGGGTGTGTAGTGCACCCACAGGCGCCCATCCGGTTGAGTGGGCACGGTCAGGTCGCCGAACCCCACGACTTCGACCCCGGCGGCGCCCCCGCGCACGAAGAACAAGGCCTCGCCGCTCGCCAAGCGAAGCGTCTCCAGACTCAAAGGCAGCACCGGTGTCGTGCCGACAAGCGCCACCATCGGCATGCGCCGAACAACGCCTGCTTCGGTATCGGCGCTGAGCAGTCCGTGTCCTCCCGCGGCCGAGTCGATTTCCGGGAGACTCCGGAGCGCCGAAGCATAGCGACGCAGAGCCGCTCGCGCGTCGGTACCTTTTTGCAGAGACGGGGTGAACAACACCGGCGCGGAGGTCATGCCCGTCTCAAGCCCCGCAATGCCCAGTACGACGGGAGCGGCCCTGATCGATGCGGCAAGAACCGCGTCGTGGCGCGGCAGCCTCGCCAAACGCGCCGCCAACTGCGGGTCGGCAGCTGCGATTGACGGCGCAAGCCATTCGGGGGAGAGTCGGTCGGGCTCCGGAAACAATATGTCCACCCCAATTGCCGCGGGACGAGCCGCGCTCAGCCTATCGATGAGCTGCGCAACCAGAGTTCGCGGCCACGGCCATTGGCCAAACCGGTCCAGACTCGCCTCGTCGATGGCCACGATGACCGCAGGCGCCGAACGCCTTTCGCGCGGGAACAGTTCCTGGTAGACGTCGAGCCACGCAAGACGCAACGCCCCGGATACCGGCATGTCCTGCCACAGGATCGGCACAGAAAGCAGGGCAAGCAAGACCAGACCGTGCCCTACCCCGCGTGAATTGAATAGGGCCTTCAGACGATTTGCTCCGGCACCCAATCCCTTTCCGGAAAACCGGGCGGCGTCTTCGGCGAGCGACGAGCTTTCGCCGCTCAGAGCTCGATCTCCAGACCGTCGTAAGCGACTGAGATGCGCAAGGGCTCGCCTGTTCGAGAAATTTCCTCGTAACGCAAGGTCTCACGCCAGATCTCTGCGATGCGTTCGTCGTTGTTGGCCGGTTCGTGGTGGAAAAGCACCAGGTGCTTCACATTGGCGAGTTGACACAACTCGACACCGACTACGTTGCTCGAATGGCCCCAGTCCTCTTTCACCGACACCGCCTCGGCGAGCGAGTACATGGCGTCGAAAATCACCAAGTCGGCGTCGGCGAAAAAAGTGGCAGCGCCCTCGACCGCGTCCGGTACGTCCAGCCTGTGCTCCGAATCGGTCGAATAAACGATGATCCGGCCGTCCCGGACGAATCGATAGCCGTAGGAATCACCGGAATGGCTCTGGAGCTTGGCGGTCACGCTCCATCCTGCGATCTCGTAGCTCCGGCCAGGCTGCAGCGTGACGAATTCTATCGAGGCCCCGAGGCGATCGAACGGCACAGGGAAACTGGGAGGGTCCTGTTGCCGGCGAAGAGCTTCCTCCAGATTGGTGTGGCAGCCGTAGATTCGAATCCTGTTTCCAGGGACGTAGGCCGGAGCAAAAAAAGGAAAACCCATGATGTGGTCCCAGTGAAGATGGGACTGGAACACGTGGAAGACGTTGGCCTTGGCGGGACCGTCCCGGCTGAATACATGGTTTCCGAAGGCGCGCGCACCGCTCCCGAGATCGCACAATACATGCTCGTCGCCACCCGCATCGAGCTGCACGCAGGAGGAGTTCCCTCCGAAGGTGTGCGAAACCGCGAAATCAAGCTCGGAGTCGACCCAAGCCCGCGCCTTTTCTTGCGTGTCCAGGCGCTTACCCGACGCCGCGACTAGCGCATGAGCAAGCTTGTCCCTGATCGATGCGGAATCCAGAGAGACGGGGATGGAGCCGCGCGTTCCCCAGAACGTGACCCAAAGCGCCATCGGTCAAGTGCCATGGGCGGAGTCGTAGGCCGCCAGAGCGGTCGGCGAGACTTTGGCCAGAGCTTCGCGCACGGATCCAAAACACTGGAAGACGAGATTGAAGCGACTGATCTCGAAGATCTCGCGCACCACGGGCTGGAGTGCCGCTACCACGATCGAGCCTCCCTGCTCACGGATTTGCTTGGCCGCGAGCATCAGGACGCGCAACCCGACGCTGCTGATGTAGTCCACCTTCGAAAAATCCAAAACCAGGCGATCGCCCCCTGAGCGGCAGCTGGCTACATAGGCGTCAAGCCCCGACTTCAGCCCGTCGGTGGTGCTGTTATCGACGCGCCCGACAGGGGTAAGGAGCAGCGCGTCACCATAACGTTCTTGGGATACATGCATGGAACGGACAGGTCTCCGGACGGTTAAATGCGCTCGCGGCGCAGCGATAATGGTACCCTCATTTCGTTTCAGGCTCACGAGATCGACCCTTGAGCGCGGAACACTACCTCGATAGTTACGTTACGCTGGCCCTGGAAGGTTTGCGCGCCCCAAGCGCGGCGGAGGCGCCCCGGTGAAGCGCTTCCATGCGATCGTTCTGGTTACAGCAATCACCGGCTGCGGTGATCAAACCAACGGGGCATTGCAGGGCTATGCGGAGGGAGAGTACCTGCGGGTTGCTTCGCCCATCGCCGGGCAGCTTGCGCGGCTCCATGTGGCACGCGGTACCGAAGTAAAAACCGGCGAGCCTTTGTTTGCCCTCGAGCAGGAAAACGAGACTGCCGCTCGGCGCCAGGCCGAGGAACAGCTTCGCCAAGCAGACGCCCAGTACCGCAACCTTCTCACGGGCAAGCGCCCGGAGGAAATCGAGGCGCTCCGGGCCCAGCTCGCACAGGCCGAGGCAAGTCTCACTCTTTCGGAGAGCAATCTCAGGCGACAAGAGGAGCTTGTAAGCGCGAAATTCGTTTCCAAGGAGGCTGCTGACACAGCGCGTTCGGCTCGTGACCGCGACCAAGGACGGGTTAGCGAACTGAAGGCCCAGCTCGCCGCTGCGAAGCTCGCCGCACGCCCGGACGAAATTCGCGCTGCGCAAGCGGCCGCCGCTGCCGCGCGAGAAGCTCTGGCGCAGGCTGAATGGAGGCTCGAGCAAAAAAACTTGCGTGCGCCGCGCGAAGGTCAGGTCACCGACACGCTCTACGTGCAAGGCGAATGGGTGCCGGCAGGCTCGCCAGTCGTGGCACTTCTGCCCCCCGCGAATATCAAGGTCCGATTTTTTGTTCCGGAGAAAGTCCTCGGCTCGGTAAAGATCGGACAGGCGGTCAGTGTGCGATGCGACGGGTGCGAAAAACCGATCTCCGCTCTTATCAGCTACATCTCTCCCCAGGCCGAATACACCCCGCCGGTCATCTACAGCAGGGAGAACCGCACCAAACTCGTGTTCCTGGTCGAGGCGCGGCCCGCACCGGCCGAGGCAGCGAAGCTTCATCCCGGTCAGCCGGTTGAGGTTACCTTTCCATGAGCACACCCGCCCCCGGCTCGCCTGCCATCGACGTCACCGGGCTGTGCAAGAGCTTCGAGGGCAAGCGCGTGGTGGACGACTTCAGCATTCAGGTGCCGCGCGGCACGATTTTCGGGTTTCTCGGGCCAAATGGAAGCGGCAAGACCACGACGATTCGCATGCTGTGCGGGCTGCTCACGCCGGACAGCGGCAGCGGTACCTGCCTGGGCTTCGACCTGCGCACGGAGCAGGCGGCCATCAAGCGCCGCGTGGGCTACATGACTCAGCGGTTTTCGCTCTATGAGGAACTGTCCATCGAAGAGAACCTGAACTTTATCGCGAGAGTTTACGCAGTTCCACAGCGCGGGCAAGCCGTCGCTGACGCGCTTGCAGACCTGGGGTTGAGCCAGCGCTCCGGCCAGCTCGCCGGCACCCTATCGGGTGGATGGAAGCAACGGCTTGCACTCGCTGCCTGCCTAATCCATCGCCCTGAGCTGCTCCTGCTCGACGAGCCGACTGCAGGAGTCGATCCCAAAGCGAGGCGGGACTTCTGGGATCGCGTTCACGATCTCGCGGCGCGAGGGCTGACTGTGCTGGTCAGCACGCATTACATGGATGAGGCGGAGCGCTGCCACCGCCTCGGCTACATCGCGTACGGCCGGCTGCTCGCTCAAGGGACGGCGGACGAAGTGGTGCAGAGTTCGGGCCTGTCGACCTGGCAGGTCACGGGCGCAGACGTGACGGCGCTTGCGAATGAGTTGCGTGCGCGGCCCGGTATCGAAATGGTGGTGCCTTTCGGCGCGGCTTTACACGTGAGCGGGGCGGACGGCGCGGCGCTGGACGAAGCGATTGCACCTTACCGCGAGCGGCCGGAACTCCAGTGGCGGCGCGTTTCCCCTGGGCTTGAGGACGCATTCATCCGGCTCATGAGCCAGGCACAGGACCGCCTCCAGTGAACCTGTTCTCCTGGGCGCGTTTTATCGCCGTACTGGCTAAGGAGTTTGTCCAAATGCGCCGCGACCGGCTCACCTTCGCCATGATCGTCGGAATCCCAATCCTGCAACTGATCCTTTTCGGATTCGCAATCAACGCCGATCCCAAGGCGCTGCCAACCGCGGTGCTCGCCGCCGACAACAGCGTATTTTCCCGCAGCTTCGTTCGGGCGATGGAAAACAGCGGTTACTTCCGCGTGAGCCAGGTTGTCGCAAACTCCACCGATGGCGAGAGAATGCTGCAGCTGGGCGAAGTGCAGTTCTTTGTCACCGTGCCCGAGAATTTTTCGAGGAAACTCTTGCGCGGGGAACGGCCGGTCCTGCTGGTGGAAGCCGACGCCACCGACCCGGCAGCGACCGGCAACGCGCTGGCGTCGCTGGCGGCCCTGAACCAAACGGCGCTCAATCACGACCTCAAAGGGCCGCTGGCAACGCTGGTCCAGGGGCCAGCGCCATTTGAGATCCGGGTGCAGCGGCGCTACAACCCGGAGGGGATCACGCAGTACAACATCGTTCCCGGCCTGGTCGGCACGATTCTGACCATGACCATGGTGATCATGACCTCACTCGCCATGACGCGCGAGCGCGAACGCGGCACGATGGAGAATCTGCTCGCGACCCCGGTGCGCCCCATCGAGGTGATGACCGGGAAAATCGTACCCTACATCATCGTAGGCTACATCCAGGTCATCATCATCCTCGCTGCCGCGAAGCTGCTGTTCGAGGTTCCGATGGTGGGAAGCCTGCTGCTCCTTTCGGTCGCGCTAGTCGTTTTCATCGCGGCCAATCTCGCGGTCGGTTTCACTTTTTCCACGTTGGCCAAGAACCAACTGCAGGCGATGCAGATGGCGTTCTTTTTCTTCCTGCCATCGATACTCCTCTCCGGTTTCATGTTTCCCTTCCGCGGCATGCCGGAGTGGGCGCAGTGGCTGGGCGAAATCCTGCCGCTGACGCACTTCCTGCGCATCCTCCGCGGCATCTTGCTCAAGGGCAACGAGGTCTCCGAAATCCTTCCAAATCTCTGGCCGATCGGCGCGTTCCTGCTCGCCGCGGGTACCGCAGCGCTCGCGCGCTACCGCGAGACGCTCGACTGAATGTTTGCGCGCCGGAACGCTCCGTAAACAGTGCTAGAATCGGCGCCTTTCGCGCGACTCCACTTTTATGAATGTCGAGCAGGCACGCTTCAACATGGTCGAGCAGCAGATTCGCACGTGGGAGGTTCTCGACCAGGATGTGCTCGATCTTTTGTACGTGGTGCGCCGCGAGGAATTTGTTCCCGCCGAGTACCGGGCGTTTGCCTTCTCGGATCTGGAAATTCCCTTATACGAGGGCGCAGACGAGGGCGAACGCATGATGCAGCCCAAGGTCGAGGCGCGCATTCTGCAGGAACTGGCGGTGAAGAAAAACGAACAAGTGCTCGAAGTGGGCACCGGAAGCGGCTATCTCACGGCACTTCTCGCCGCACGGGGGCACCACGTGTATTCGGTCGAGATCAACCCGAAGCTGAAGGCGTTCGGGGAGGAGAATCTTCGGCGCGGTGGGGTGGAGAACGCCACTGTCGAGCTGGGCGACGCGGCGCAGGGCTGGCGAAAACATGCGCCTTACGACGTCATCGTACTCACCGGCTCTACGCCGGTTTTGCCGCAGACTCTGGTCTCACAGCTCAAGCTAGGCGGAAGGCTATTCGCGGTCGTCGGCGATCCGCCGGTGATGGAAGCGCGGCTCCTGACCAGTGTTGGCGAAGGTTCATGCCATACCACCGATCTGTTCGAGACCTGTCTCGCTTCGCTCAAGAACGCGTTGCAGCCGGCGCGCTTCGAGTTCTAGAGCCAACCCCCACCAAGCCGAAGCGGCTATGACACAGTTTCGTTCCGTGCTGCCGTTGATCCTTGCATTATTTGTGGTGCCTGCGGGCGCAGCGGATCTTCTGCAGACCTATCGCGACGCGCTCGCGAACGATGCCACCTACGCCTCGGCGCGGGCGGCGCGGGACGCAGGCCTCGAGAACCTGCCGCAAGGCCTTGCCCAGATCCTGCCCACCGTGAACGCCACGGCGTTCACCCAATACAACGACATCGCCATAGGGTTCCGAAGCGACGTTCCGGAGCGATATCAATATCGTCTGGGCAACTCGAACGGATATACCGTGACGCTCACGCAACCCCTGTTCAATTGGCAGAACATTCAGGTGTACAAGGAGGCCGGGTTCAAGGCGGCACAGGCCGAAGCCACTTTCGGCCAGGCGACCCAGGATCTGATAGTGCGCGTCGCGCAAGCCTATTTCGACGTACTCGCCTCACAGGACAGCCTCGCATTCATCCAGGGACAGAAGGTCGCGATCTCCGAGCAGCTCGCCCAGGCCAAGCGCAATTTCGAGGTCGGGACCGCAACGATCACCGATACTCACGAAGCGCAGGCCCGTTTCGATCTCGCAACGTCCCAGGAAATCGCAGCTCAAGGTGATCTCGAAATCAAGAAGCGCACTTTGCAGCAGATCGTGGGAAAGTTCCCAGAGCAGCTAGAACCGCTGAAGTCGAACATCGAGCTCAACCCGCCAAAACCGAACACGATGGAAGACTGGGCCACCGCCGCCGCGAACCAGGGCTATCCGGTGCGCGCGCAGGAAGCTGCACTCGAAGTTGCGGTGCGCGAAATCGAGCGGATCCGCGCAGGGCATCTGCCTACCTTGAACATCGTCGGCAGCGCGGGCCAGAGCTCATCGAGCATCAGCGCCACCGCCGCGAGCAATAGTGCCTCGGACTCACTCAACCGCATTATCGGATTGCAGCTTGCCATTCCTCTGTATGCGGGAGGGAATGTCAGCTCGCAGGTGCGGCAAGCAGTCGCCAATCGCGAGAAAGCCCAGCAGGATCTGGAAAGCACGCGGCGCACCGCCGCGTTGTCCGCTCGCCAGTCCTATGTTGGCGTGACCAACGGGATGGCTCAGGTAAGAGCCCTGGAGGCGGCGCTTGTTTCCAGCCGGAGCGCGCTCGATTCGAACAAGCTCGGCTACGAGGTCGGCGTGCGCATCAATATCGACGTCTTGAACGCCCAGCAGCAGGTCTACAGCACCCTGCGCGATCTTTCCAGGGCGCGCTATGACACGATCCTGAACGGCCTGCGGTTGAAGTCGGCGTCGGGGACTCTCGGTGAAGTCGACGTCGAAGAGGTGAACCGCCTTCTGGGGACGAACTGACAGCCCGCAGTCACTCGAGCAGCCGCGCGCAGATCGCGAGCGTCCGCTCGGTGGCGCCTCGATGCGCGGCACAGAAAGCAATCCCGGCCTTTCCCATGCGCTCGCGCAGCCCGGCATCCTGAAGCAGCGATCGTGCCAGCCGTATCACTTCTTCGGCACGGCTGACCCGCACCGCCGCGCCGGCAACGACCGCGCTTTCGGCCGCCTGCGCGAAATTGTAGGTGTAGGGTCCGATGAGCACCGGTACGCCCGCCGCGCAAGCCTCGATCAGGTTCTGACCGCCGTAGGCAAGCAGGCTTCCCCCTACGAAGGCAACGTCGCAGGCCCGATAGTAGGCTGCCATTTCACCCATGCTGTCGCCAAGCACGATGTCGCAGTCGGCATCGAGCGGCGCGTTCGCGCTGCGCCGCATGAACTTCAGACCCCGGGACTCAAGAAGCTGCGCTACCGTGTCGAAGCGTTGTGGGTGCCGCGGCACGATGACCAGAATTGCATCCCCGAGAGCGTTCTGTTCCAACGCGTCGAGCAGCAACTCTTCCTCGCCCTCGCGAGTGCTTGCGGCAAGCAACACTGCTCGGCTGCCAAAGCGATGCCGGAATTGCGCCGCGAGCGATTCGCTCCCGGCGCTCGGGTCAGCGTCAAACTTGAGGTTACCGGTGACTTCCACGGCCCGCGCGCCCAGGGATCGAAGCCGTTCGGCGTCTTCGGTGGTTTGCGCGGCAACCGCGCTCAGACCCCGGAGAGCGATCCGTACGAGCGGCGCGACCGCGGCGTAGCCGCGCGCCGACTTGGCCGACATCCGCGCATTGGCAAGCAAGAGCGGCACGCCGGAGCGTTGACATTCGCTCACGAGGTGAAACCAGATTTCAGTTTCCATCAGAATGCCGAGCCGCGGCCGGAAATTGCGCAGGAACCGCCTGACGGCCGAGGGGTAGTCGTAAGCGAGCCACGCAACGCGGACAGCGCCGCCAAAGAGTTGTTGCGCCGCCTCCCGGCCGCTTGCGGTCATCTGGGTAATCAGCAGATCGCAGTCCGGATAACGGGATCGCAGCGCGTGGAGCAACGGCTCCGCGGCACGTGTCTCACCTACCGATACCGCGTGCAGCCAGATCACCGGCCTCGCGGGCTTCGTTGAATAGAAGCCGAATCGCTCTGCTATGTTCTGCCTGTAACCAGGCTCGTGCCGCCCACGCCACCACAGGCGCGCGAGCACGAAGGGGAAAGCGAGCCAAAGGAGCAGCCTGTAGCCGGCCCGCCACATCAAAACGCCCCGACCGCTTCAAGCGCCTGGAGCGCTTCTTCCGGCGAGGGGCGCTCGCCCGGGCCCCCGAGATTCTTCGCCCGTGCCGCCCCGTATACGCCTGTCAGACTCGGATCGGTGCCGCAGTAGATCGCCGCAACCGGCCGTCCGAGCGCGGCCGCAAGATGGGTGAGGCCGGTATCCACTCCTACAACGACGACGGCTTTGCCGAGCATCACAGCCAGGCGATCGAGCGGCTCGAGCGGGGGGACCTCGGCGCGGTCCAGATCTTGCGCAATGCGCTCGCTTCGCTTCCGCTCTTCATCGCTTCCCCAGGGCAGCACACAAGCGAGGCCCCGAATGGCGAGTGCCCGGCCAAGCTCCGTCCACGCAGACTCGGCCCAAAGTTTGTCGTGGCGGCTGCTGCCGTGCAACAGCACCGCATAAGGCTGGGCCGGCGGCGTTACCGGCCCCGAGATGACGATACCGTAGTCGATCGGGTCTACCGGCTGATAACCCAGCGCGGCGGCAGCAAGGGCCCGGTTGCGCGGCACCGCATGCTGCGAGCGCGCAACGTGATGCGTCACATCGTAGAATCGCGCCGCAAACGGCTCGCGCGCACTGCCGGCGTCGAATCCATGGTGCCTGCCCTTTGCAACTCGAGCGATCAGAGCGCTCTTGAGCAGTCCTTGCGTGTCGATGATCGCGTCGTAGCGCTCGGTGTGCAAGAGCCGGCGAAATTCGCCGATTTCCCTCCACGTTACCCTGCCCAGAGGCCGCTGCCGCCAGCGGCGCAACGCGACCGGGATGACGCGCCGCACGGCAGAGTGCAGCCTTACAAGCGGTGCATAGGGCTCCTCCACCACCCAATCGATGTGGGCATCGGGGAAGTGCCGCCGGATATCGCTCGCCACCGGAAGATTGTGGACGACATCGCCGAGCGAAGAGGTCTTGACGATCAGGATTCTTTTCATCCCGGAGGGTCCGGCCGCCAGGCGCGGAAAGCAGTTAGAATGCCGCGCATAAGCCGCTGATTATACGGGTTTGCCGTCACTCACTTCGTGCCTATGGCCTTGTCGGTAGCCATCATCACCCGCGACGCCGCCAGCCAGCTGGAAGGCTGCCTTGCGAGCGTCGCCTTTGCCGAGGAGGTCGTCGTCGTGGACTCGGGTTCTACGGACGGCACGGTCGAGCTCGCCGCCCGCAGCGGCGCTCGCGTAGTCCGGAAGGAATGGCTCGGGTACGGCGCGCAGAAGCAGTTCGCCGTCGACGCTGCGAGCCACGAGTGGGTATTGTGCGTTGACGCGGACGAATGCCTGAGCTCCGAGCTTCGCGAGGCGATCGTCGCGGAGCTCAAGGCACCGCGCGGCTTTGTCTACGCCATCTCGCGCCGCAACCGCTTTTTGGGACGATGGCTCAAGCACGGCGAGGGCTATCCCGACTGGAACGTGCGCCTGTTTCACCGCGGGCATGCTCGCTGGGGCAGCGAGCCGGTGCATGAAAAGATCACGAGCCGGTCGCCCGTGCTCAGGCTCCGAGGCGACCTCCTGCACGATTCGGCGGAGACGCTGGAGAAGTATCTCGACAAGCAGAACCGCTACACGAGTATTCAGGCCGAATCGCTGCGCGCCGCGGGCCGCCGCGCGAATGCGTTGCAGCTGGTGCTCTCACCCGCCCTGCGCTTCATCAAGTTCTACCTGCTACGCCTCGGTTTTCTCGACGGTGTGCCGGGTCTGGTGCACGTCGCGATCGGCTGCATGAACAGTTTCAACAAGTACGCGAAACTGAAGGCGCTGGAGCGCGCCTCGAAATGACCATCTTGGTAACGGGCGGTGCCGGCTTCATAGGCTCGAATTTTGTCCTGGACTGGTTCGCGCAAGGCGGAGAACCTGTGATCAACCTGGACAAGCTCACCTACGCGGGCAATCCTGCGAATCTCCAGCCCCTCAAGGACAACCCGGCACACGTGTTCGTCCATGGAGATGTCTGCGACCGGGAACTGGTGCGGGGCCTCCTCGAGCGACACGCGCCGCGCGCCATCGTTCACTTCGCCGCGGAAAGCCACGTCGATCGTTCCATTCACGGGCCCACTGAGTTCGTCCAGACCAATATCCTCGGCACCTTCGCCTTGCTCGAGGAAACGCGGGCCTGGCTGGAAAAGCAGGTGCCCTCTCAACGCGAGGATTTCCGCTTCCTGCACGTCTCGACAGACGAGGTATTCGGTTCGCTCGGGCCTCACGACCCGCCGTTCAACGAATCGACTCCGTTCGCGCCGAACAGCCCCTATGCGGCATCGAAGGCGGCCGCCGACCACTTGGTGCGGGCGTACTATCACACCTATGAGCTTCCGACGCTGACCGTCAACTGCTCGAACAACTACGGCCCCTATCAGTTTCCTGAAAAGCTCATTCCCCTCATGATCCTGAACGCCATCACCCACAAGCCTTTGCCGGTCTACGGCGAAGGTGGCAACGTTCGCGACTGGTTGTACGTGCAGGATCATTGCACGGCGATCCGACAAGTCCTGGAGCGCGGCCGCCTCGGCGAGAGTTACAACGTCGGGGGCTACAACCAGAAGACCAATCTCGAGGTGGTGAACTCAATCTGCGCGCTGCTCGACGAAGCGAGGCCCAATCGCAAGAGCCCGCATTCCATGTTGATTTCCTTCGTGAAGGACCGACCTGGACACGACCGTCGTTACGCGATGGACGCGACTAAGATAACCATTCAGATCGGATGGGCGCCCTCCGAGAGCTTCGATTCCGGACTGCGCAAGACCGTCGCCTGGTATCTGGACAACCCGGACTGGGTTGCGCATGTGACGAGCGGCGCCTACCGCCACTGGATCGAGAAGAACTATGCCGATCGAGGCGAGGCGTGAAGGGAATCATCCTTGCCGGGGGCAGCGGCACCCGGCTCTACCCGGTGACTCAGGTCGTGTCCAAGCAGCTCCTGCCGGTTTACGACAAGCCGATGATCTATTACCCCTTGAGCACGCTGATGCTCGCCGATATCCGCGACATCCTCGTCATTTCCACCCCGGATGACACGCCGCGCTTCGAAAAGCTTCTCGGTAGCGGCACCTCCTGGGGCGTGAGTTTCAGCTACAAGATACAGCCGGAGCCGAAGGGCATTGCCCAAGCGTTCCTCGTCGGCGAGAAGTTCATCGGCACCGAGGCCTGCGCGCTGGTGCTCGGGGACAATATTTTCTATGGCCACGACCTGCAACCCACATTCCGGCAGGCAGCGAAGAAGTCATCCGGCGCGACGGTATTCGCCTATCGGGTGCAGGACCCGCAGCGCTACGGCGTGGTCGAGTTCGATGTGAAGGGCCGAGCCCTCAGCATCGAGGAAAAGCCGGCGAAGCCCAAGTCGCACTATGCGGTGACCGGACTCTATTTCTACGATAACCAAGTCGTACGCATCGCGAAATCGCTCAAGCCTTCGGCGCGCGGGGAACTGGAGATCACCGACGTCAATCGCCATTACCTCAAGGAGGGCACGCTTCACGTGGAAACGCTGGGGCGGGGACATGCGTGGCTCGACACCGGCACCTATGAATCGCTGCTCGAAGCCAGTCATTTCATCGAGACGCTGGAGCGGCGGCAGGGTCTAAAGATCGGCTGCCCCGAAGAGATCGCCTGGCACAAGAAGTGGATCAACGACGCGCAGCTCGAGGCGCTGGCGGCGCCACTCAGGAACAGCGGCTACGGGAACTACCTGCTATCGCTGCTGCGGGACGGCCCACGCGACAAATGAAGGTCACGCAGACCGGACTCTCTGAAGTGTTGCTCCTCGAGCCCCGCGTGTTCGGCGATGCGCGCGGGTTCTTCTTCGAGAGCTGGAACGAACTGGAGTTCGAGCGCGCGGGAATCCATGCTCGCTTCGTCCAGGACAATCACTCCCGCTCGGGACGAGGCGTGCTGCGCGGGCTGCACTATCAGATCCGCCAGCCGCAAGGCAAGCTCATCCGGGTCGTCGCCGGCGAAATCTTCGACGTTGCTGTGGACATCCGCCGCAGCTCACCCACTTTTGGCCGGGGAGAGGGGGTTCGCCTGAATGCGGAATCCCAGAAGATGCTCTGGATCCCGGTGGGCTTTGCGCACGGCTTTTGCGTGCTGAGTGAATTTGCCGAAGTGCTCTATAAAGCTACGGACTACTACGCCCCCGAACACGAGCGCTGCATCCTATGGAACGACCCGGAACTTCGCATCGACTGGCCCCTCCCCGGGACGCCCGCACTATCGGCCAAGGACGCCGCTGGGACGCGGCTGCGGGACGCCGAAGTGTTTCAGTGAAGATTCTGCTGACCGGGAAAAACGGGCAGGTCGGTTGGGAACTCGCGCGTGCCCTTGAACCGCTCGGCGAAGTCATCGCTTTTGACCGGAGGGGTCTGGACCTCGCAGTTCCCGATCAAATCGTCTCGGTCGTTCGCTCGGTACGACCCGAAGTGCTGATCAATGCCGCAGCCTATACGGCAGTCGACCGCGCGGAAAGCGAACCGGATGCTGCACACGCGATCAATGCTGTAGCGGTGGCAATCCTGGCCGAGGAGGCAAGACGTGCCCAAGCATTGCTCATTCACTATTCGACCGATTACATCTTTGACGGGATGAAAGATACGCCATACGTCGAGGAGGACCGCCCTAATCCCCTCAACGCTTACGGCCGCAGCAAGCTCGTGGGAGAGCAGGCGATTCATGACATCGGCGGCGCTCATTTGATACTGCGCACGAGCTGGGTGTACTCGGCGCGTGGCAACAATTTCCTTCTTACTATCCGGCGCTTGCTTCAGGAAAAAAAAGAGATACGCGTGGTATCCGATCAGATCGGAGCTCCGACCTCCGCCCGGGAGCTCGCGGAGGTGACCGCAGAACTTCTTCGGCGTCATGGTGCCACTGCACTTGGAGAGGCGCGCGGCATCTATCACGCTACGGCCTCGGGATCCACGTCCTGGCACGGCTTCGCAAGGGAGATCGCTCGGCTCGAACGGCCCGATTCTCCGGCCCGCATTGTGCCGATCGCGTCAAGCGAGTATCCGACGCCGGCGCGTCGCCCAGGAAATTCTCGCTTGTCGAACGAAAAACTGCTCCGACGCTTCGGCGTCGCGCTGCCCCGGTGGGAGGCCAGCCTTGAAGCCTGTCATGCGATGTTGGGGGAAAAAGCGGAACTGGAAGCCGCCAAGCGCGATGCCCCCTGACATTTGGGTGAAATGGAACCAATGAGCCGGGTGAGGTTCAATGTCGCCGCGAACATCGCCGGACAAATTTGGTCCCTGCTGCTGGCAATTATTTGTACCCCGTTCTTTATCAAATTGCTGGGGATAGAAGGTTATGCCCTGATCGCCTTCTATGTCGTACTGCAGGGGACTCTGCAGATACTTGATTTTGGTTTTGCCACCACGGTGAACCGCGAAGTCGCGCGCCTTTCGCCCAAAGCAAGCGCGGCCGATATCCGCGAGCTCGGCGAATTCGCTGCAACGGCTCAGCGTTGGTATTGGGCCCTCGGTTTCGCGACGGGGATCGTCATGTATTTTGCGACTCCCTATATCGCGAGTACTTGGCTAAATCCGGGAAGCATCCCACAGAACGACCTGACCGACTCTGCCAGACTGTTTGGCCTGCTTGTTTGTCTGCAGTGGCCCGTTTCCTTCTATCAAAACGGCTTGGTCGGAATGCAGCGACAGGTCACGCTCAATCTGATTACCATTCCCTTCAGTGCGCTGAGCAACCTCGGGGGATTGTTGTTTCTCTGGCTCGGCCCGCGATCGGTTGCAAGTCTTCTTTCCTGGCAAGCGTTCATCCTCCTGATTCAGCTGGGGGTCGCTCGTTATCAATTCTGGGGATGCCTCGCAGTCCCCCGAGGGGGCCGACGGGTGAGGATTGGGGTCATGAAGGACAAATGGCGTTTCTCTCTGGGGATGGGCGGGATATCGGTGGCCGGTTTTCTATTGACCCATCTCGACAAGCTGGTGCTCAGCCGCCTCCTTAGCCTGGAGTCGTTCGGCCACTACAGCTTGGCCGCAACGCTGGCGAGAGGCCTCTACGTGATGACTACACCCGTATTCAATGCGTACTTTCCGAGACTTTCCGCGCTGGCCCGCGGCAGCGACAAGGTCTCGATGCGCCTGTGCTACCACAGCGCCGCACAGGTGATGTCGGTCCTGATCCTGCCGCTCGCGGTGACTATCGGCTTTTTTTCCCATGAGATCGCCTTGTTGTGGTTGCGAGATTCATCGGTCTCAAAAACAATCGCACCGATCGCAGGTTTGCTCGTGGTCGGCAATTGCCTCAACGGGCTGATGAACATTCCGTTCGCCCTGCAGCTCGCTTACGGAAATACAAAAATCGGCCTCTACATCAGCGTGTGCTTGGTCGCAGTCCTTGTTCCTGCGATGATTCTCGCAGTGTCTCAATACGGGGTAACGGGCGGGGCAGCGGCTTGGGGGATTATGAACGGACTGTATCTTCTGATCGCTCTTCCGCTTACTCACAAATACCTGCTTCCGGGGGAGACGGCGAACTGGGTCAAGTTCGACGTGTTGCCCCCCCTTGTGGCAGCCTTGGCGATTGCGGGAATTGGTCGTGCCGCGCTGGAACCCGGTCAGCCGATGGTTGCAACGCTTGTTGCTGTAGGTTTGATCTGGTTGCTTGCGACCGCGGTTGCTGCGTTGTCCGCTAGGCAGGTACGAAGTGTGGTTCGGCAAATGATTGATATTCGCACTTGAACAGAAGACCTGGAATCAATGATGGATAGAAAGAACAGGGCCGAAGGCGACGTAGATAAAATCGTCCGTCGGAGATTCTTCCCGGGTGTTGAGCCCGGTCGACTATTCGTTGACGTGGGCGCGGCCGGACCCGACTATCTCTCAATTGGTGCGCTTTATCGATCCCTTGGTTGGCGCGTCATCGCCATCGAGCCCAACCCCATCTATTGTGAAGCCCACCGGGCGAAGGGGCATGAAATCTACGAGTATGCGTGTGGTGCTCGTGACGAAGACAATATCGAC
Source organism: Burkholderiales bacterium (assembly GCA_035489775.1). Taxonomy (GTDB): domain Bacteria; phylum Pseudomonadota; class Gammaproteobacteria; order Burkholderiales; family SG8-39; genus VBDM01. Next base: position 36 of record DATHJM010000367.1, on the reverse strand, counting down.
TTCGTTGTCGTGGATTCACACGGAGCCGAATACAAG
>DATHJM010000366.1:0-3511 GCA_035489775.1 Burkholderiales bacterium | reverse complement strand
ACATTAAGAAGGGCAACATGCGGCCTTACGTTCCGGAGGACTTGCGCGCGGTCAACCTGGCGGCACTGGAAATGGTCGATTACGTGATCATCGATCGCGATCCGACGCCGCTCCGGAATCTCGCGCTGATCCAGCCGGACTTTTTTGCCAAGGGCTACGAGTACACGGCGGGCTCGATCCATCCCAAGACCCAGGAGGAGGTCGACGTCCTCGAGTCCTACGGCGGCGAGATGCTCTTCACGCCGGGGGACATCGTGTACTCGTCCTCCGCCCTTATCGAGCTTGCGCCGCCCTCGATTTCGGTCGAGAAACTGATGGTGCTCATGCAAGCCGAGGGGGTTACGTTCAAAGACCTGCGCGACTCGCTCGGCAAGCTGAAGGGATTGCGCGCCCACGTTATCGGCGACACCATCGTGGACAGCTACACCTATTGCAGCATGATCGGCGGAATGACGAAGACGCCGACCATGAGCGTGCGCTACGAGAAGAAGGTGGATTTCAGCGGCGGCGCGGCGGTTGTGGCCAAGCACCTGCGCTCGGCGGGCGCCGACGTCACTTTTTCCACCGTGCTCGGGGACGATCCTCTGAAGACTTTCGTGCTGGACGATCTGCAGGCTCACGGCGTGCGTTGCCTGCCGATCATCGACGAGACGCGCCCGACGACCAACAAGAACGCGATCATTGCGGAAAGCTACCGCCTGCTGAAAATCGACACGCTCGACAACCGCTCGATCTCGGACAAGATCGTCGAGCAATTGAAACGACAGGTTGTCGAGACAAAATCCGACGCGGTGGTGTTCAGCGACTTCCGCCACGGCATCTTCAACCGCAGCACCGTCCCGCAGCTCACTTCGGCCATTCCCGCCGGCGTATTCCGGGTCGCCGACAGTCAGGTGGCGAGCCGTTGGGGAAACATCCTCGAGTTCCTGGATTTCGATCTCATTACGCCGAACGAGCGCGAAGCCCGCTTTTCGCTCGGCGACCAGGATTCGGTCGTGCGCCCGCTCGCGCTCGAGCTTCACAAGCGGGCGCGATGCAAAACGCTGATTCTCAAGTTGGGCGATCGAGGGATAATCACCTACCGCTCCGATTCGCCGGTCGATTTCCGGGCGTTCTTCACGATTGAAAGCTTCGCCGGCAGAGTGATCGATACGGTCGGCGCCGGCGACGCGCTTCTTGCGTACGCGACGCTCGCGATGATAGCGACCAAGAACGAAGTGATCGCTTCCATCCTCGGCAGCATGGCTGCCGGCGTGGAGTGCGAGCATGACGGCAATTGGCCGGTCCTGCCCGATCAGGTGGTGAAAAAGATCGACGCGGTCGAAAAGAACGTTCGTTACGAGTGACGGGTCTTCACCGATGCGGGTTATCGTCGTCGGGCTGGGCGTGCAAGGCAAAAAGCGGCTTGCCGTAGCTGGCAAGGAAGCGGTCGCTACCGTCGACCCATTCAATACCGAGGCGCAGTACAAGCGCATCGAGGACGTGCCGCTTGACGCCTACGACGCAGCTCTGGTGTGCACGCCCGATGACGCAAAGATCGGCCTGCTCACTCATCTCCTTGCCAATCGCAAGCACCTGCTCGTCGAGAAGCCGCTTTTCGCCGATGAACCCGCGGACTTGCAGCACCTGAAGAGGCTCGCCGAAGCGAACCACACCGTCTGCTACACCGCCTACAACCACCGCTTCGAGCCGCACTTCGAGCGCATGAAGGAGTTGATTGAGTCCGGCCGGCTGGGCCGCATCTACAGCGCCCGAATGTTCTACGGAAACGGCACGGCGAGACTTGTGCGCGACTCGGCCTGGCGCGACAAGGGTGCGGGCGTCCTGCCCGACCTCGGCTCGCACTTGCTCGACACCGCGCTTTTCTGGTTCGGCAAACCTACAGCGCCGTTCCGGGTGTTTTCCGCGAACCGATTTGAGAACCGTGCCTTCGATCATGTGAGCTTCGGGGCGAATGGCTCGCCCGTGCTCCAGATGGAAGTCACACTGCTGTCCTGGCGCAACCACTTCTATGCAGATGTTTTCGCCGAGAGCGGCAGCGCGCATATCCAATCGCTGTGCAAATGGGGGCCGAGCACGTTCACCGTGCGCAAGCGCAAGCTCCCGAGCGGCCGGCCGGACGAAGAACCGATCGCGCTGGAGCAAGCTGATCCGACCTGGGAGATCGAGTACAAATACTTCAAGCGGCTTTGCATGACGGGCGGTAACAACATCGACAATGATGTCTGGATCAACGACGTCCTCGCCGATCTCTCGCGACTCGCATTGAAAGGTGTGCAATGATGAAGCCCGTACTCGGCTTCGCCGGGATGACGCACCTCGGACTCGTCTCGGGGATCTGCGCTGCGGAAAAGGGTTTCAAGGTGATCTGTTTCGACCTTGATTCCGCGCGCATATTGGCGCTCGGCCGGGGCGAGCTGCCCGTGTTGGAACCCGGGCTTGCCGAGCTGCTCCTGAAAAACAGGGGGCAGCTGCTGTTCACGTCGGACCAGGGGAAGCTTGCGAGCTGCGACTTGGTGTACATCGCGCCGGACGCGCCGACCGACGACGAAGGCCGCAGCGACCTCGGCCCGGTTGAATCGATGCTCGACGCGGTGTTCGGCGCGACTCGCAGCGACGCAGTGATCGTCATCCTGTCGCAGGTGCCCCCGGGGTTCACCCGTAACAAGCAGCAGCCCGGCAGAATTCTGCACTATCAGGTCGAGACGCTGATTTTTGGTCGCGCCGTGGAACGCGCGCTCAATCCGGAGCGCCATATCGTGGGCTGCGCAGATTCAAAGCGCCCGCTGCCCGCGACGTACACAGCTTTTCTCGGTGCCTTCGGCTGCCCGATCCTGCCGATGCGATTCGAGAGCGCGGAACTCGCCAAGATCTCGATCAACATGTGTCTCGCCGCCTCGATAAGCACCGCGAACACCTTGGCTGAGCTTTGCGAGCAAATCGGCGCCGACTGGTCCGAAATCGTCCCTGCACTCAGGCTCGACAAGCGGATAGGACAGCACGCCTATCTCGTGCCCGGCCTCGGCATTGCCGGCGGGAATCTGGAGCGCGACCTCGCAACGATCTGCACGTTTGCGGATGCGCTTGGCAGCGACGCCGGGGTCGTGCGCGCCTGGGTCGCAAACAGCCGACACCGTCGCGACTGGACTCTGCAAACGCTTCACCGCACCGTTCTCTCCAAGCTGGAGGACCCGGTTATCGCAGTGCTCGGACTTGCCTACAAACAGGACACTCATTCGACCAAGAACTCGCCGTCGCTTGCGCTTCTTGCGCACCTCACGCCCTTCCGTGTGCGCGTATTCGATCCCGTCGTATCCGCATCGGCGGTCACGAACCCACGCTGCCATGCGGCAACGTCGGAACTCGACGCTTGCGAAGGCGCGGACGTACTCGCGATCATGACGCCGTGGGAGCAGTTCGGAAGGCTCGATCCGTCACAGATTGTGCGCAGGCTGCGTGGCAAATCGGTTCTTGATCCCTACGCCGTGCTGAAAACTGTGGCCTGCCGCGC
>DATHJM010000365.1:0-8483 GCA_035489775.1 Burkholderiales bacterium | reverse complement strand
CCAGCACGCCCGCGAATCTTCCGTTCCTGTCGAGGATCCGGCGCGTGAACTGGATCGAGAGCTTGCCGGAGACGCGGCCCTTTAAAGGATTGCTGATGTACAGCCGATCTTCGCTGTCGTTTCCATGGACCTTGAAATGCTCCCGATCGCCGAGGAAAACGCGTTCATTCGAGCTGGCAATGTCGCTATAGACAAGCCAGCCTCGCGCATCGATGGCGGCTATCTGAAACAGGAACTTGTCCTTGTGAAGACTTTTTTCGAGCGCAACGGCATCCGCAAAATGCCTTGCATCCCGGGCCCACTGAATCCTGAGATGCTTGAGCAGAAGATCGGCCGTTGTCGCATACGACGAAAAATGCTCCGCGACAACGCCGGAGAGGTTTTGTCCCTGCTGGGTTGCGATGTGCAGCGCGGCTTCGCGCTCGCTGCCGAGTTGAAATGCGATGCCACCCCAAGTCAGCGCCAGGATGACGGCGACGGCCGCCATCAGCTGGATGCGGAGCTGACCGATGCGTGTCCAGGTCATAGACGCAGCACACCCCTCCAGAAGCCTGCATCTCCCTGTCCCCAGCTTAGCGCGAACGCTGCACGGAAGCTATAGTGGCGGGCGTCGAGCCGGGAAATCCGAATTCGCCGACCCCGGATAGGAGGAACATTGGCTACCCGCAGAGAATTCATCCGGAATACAGCCGGCGCAATGGCCGGCATCGCCTTTGTCGGCTGCGATCTTCTCGCCGCGCGGAACGCGCAGGCTCAATCGGGCAGGCGGCGCCGCGAGGTCGTGGTGAGCGGGCGCCGCGTGAAGACCGTCGACGTGCACGCGCACTGCGCCGTGCCCGAAGCCATGGCCTTGATGGGCATGAAGCCCGCGCCGCAGGCACTCGTCATGGACCAGGACCGCATCCGGGCGATGGACGACCAAGGCATAGACGTCGAGGCGCTGAGCATCAATCCTTACTGGTACAAGGCGGAGCGCGATCTCGCGCGAGCGCTCATCAGGATCCAGAACGAGAAGCTCGCCGAGTTGTGCGCAGCCCAGCCGGATCGCTTCGTCGCCTTTGCGTCAGTCGCGCTGCAGTATCCGGACCTTGCCGCGGAGCAGCTCGAGGAAGGCGTGAGGAAACTCGGCTTGCGCGGCGCGGCGATCGGGGGCAGCGTCAACGGCGAGGAGTTGTCCGACGCCAAGTATCATCCGTTCTGGGCGAAAGCGGAGGAGCTCGGGGTGCTGGTGTTCATTCACCCGCAGGGTGCGGGCGTAGCGGCCGACATCCCGCGCCGCCTGAAGGGGAACGGCGGGCTGGAAAACGTCATCGGCAATCCGATCGAGACCGCCATCGCGCTTTCGCACCTGATCTTCGAGGGGACCCTCGACCGCTTCCCCGGGATCAAGATCTGCGCGGCCCACGGCGGCGGTTACCTGCCCTCCTACGCCGCGCGCTCCGATGCAGGCTGCGTGACTTTCCCGGATCGTTGTCCGAAACCGCTGAAGAAGCGGCCGACCGAGTATCTGCGCCAGCTCTATTACGATTCGATCGTGTTCACGCCCGAGGCGCTGCGCCATCTGGCCGCCGAAGTCGGCACCAGCCAGATCGTCATGGGAACGGATTACCCGTTCCCATGGACGAAAACTTCAGTGGACCATATTCTCAATACGCCGAACCTGAGCGACGCCGAGCGCGCGGCGATGCTGGGCGAAACCGCGTCCCGCCTGCTCGGAATCAAGGCCTAGCGCGAATCAGATCCTGTCGGGAAAGCGGATGATGAATCCGTCGCGGTTGGGCATCTTCACCTGCGGCAGCGTCTTCGCGTCCATCACGTCGTTTTCGCCGACGATCTTGTTGAGCCAGAGGAGATAGGCGGTCGCCGCATAAACCTCGTCGGAGGTCAGCGTCCGCGGCTGACTGAACGGCATCGCCCGCCGGACGAAGTCGAAAACGATCGTCGAATAGCCAAAGAAATTGCCGATGGTCTTCGGCGTGTCGATGCCGCTGGTGAGCGGTGCGCCGCCGAACAGCGGCGCAGGGGCGAGAGGACTCCCTTTTCCGCCTGCACCGTGGCAGGGCGAGCATTTCTCGGCGAAGACGCGGGCGCCCTGGACCGCCGTCCCGCTGCCGGGCGGCAGGCCGGTGCCGTCCGGCATCACGGCGATGTCCCATGCCTTGATGTCCGCCTCGGAGATCGGTTTTCCGAGCCTCGGGGTCTGGGCGAGCGCCGCGCCCGAGCCAAAGACGAGCGCGAGGACAAAGGCGAGGACCAGCTTAAGCGTAGACATGTTTGATCTCCCCATCGCTGCCGATTCCCCAGCTCGTGACGCTGTTGTAGTGCTGGTTGGGGAACGCGAGAAGATTCGTAACCGGCTTCTTGGTCTCGCCCCGCACGGCCACGAACTCGGCGCGAGTCGGTTGCGCGTTGCCGGCGTCGTCCCAGGCGCGGCTTTGCAGGACCGCGGGACCGCCATTCCAGCGCCAAGGCGCGCGGAACCGGGCAAAAGCCTTTGAGTGCACCGGCTCCTGGAGCGCCGCCTGCGCCCACGTCTTCCCGCCGTCGGCCGAGACCATGACCCGTGAGATGCGGCCGTTGCCGGAGTAGGCGATGCCGGAAATCTCGTAGTAGCCCGGCCCGTTCATCTTGAGTCCGAACGAGGGGTGGGTGATGAAGGATTTGACCTCCTGCAGGAAGTGGAACCGGTATGCCTTTCCATCCGGCAGGAGCTGCGAATAGATCTTGCCCTCGTAGTAGCTCATGGCCGGCCCTTCGGTGAGCTTCAACCGGCGCAGGAACTTGACGTTCATGTTGCCTTGATAGCCGGGCAGCAGCAGGCGCATCGGATAGCCGTTGCCGGGCATGAGCCGCTCGCCGTTCTGGTAGAGCCCGATCATCGCGTCGTCCAGCGCTTTTTTCATCGGCACGCTGCGGTGCAAGGCCAGGGCGTCCCCGCCTTCGGCGATGACCCATTTCGCCTTCGGATCGAAGCCCGCTTCGTCGAGCAGCGTGGAAAGCCGCACCCCGGTCCACTCGGAGCAGGACACGAGGCCGTGCAGCGCCTGCGCCGTCGCCTGGACGGGCTGGTTGGAGAACATCGGGGCGCTGTTGCCGCTGCACTCGACGAAAGCCATTCGCGATTCCATCGGGTAACGCGACAGGGACTCGACCGTAAAGACAAGCGGCTGCCTGACCAGGCCATGGATCACCAGGCGGTGCTGTTCCGGGTCGATATCCGGAAGGCCGGAGTGGTTGATGCTGAAGTGCATGCTGTTCGGCGTGATCGTGCCGTTCAGCAGATGGTGCGGCGTGCGCGCGTGCGAGTTGCGCAGTTCGTTGTTGGGGTTGCTGAGCGTCCGCACGACGTCTCTCTCGAACCGCGACGGCGTCTGCAGGGGTGGCGACACAGCGCCCATCCCCAGGCTCCACGGATCGTCCTTGAGCGGCTCGGCCGCCGCAGATCGAACAAAGGTATAGCCCATCATGGCTCCCGCAACGGCGGCGCCGCTGCGCAGAAACGCGCGGCGATGCAAAAGGCCGTTTCCGGCGACCACTTGCACGCCGTCCCATCCCCGCTTGGTGCTTGCTTCCATTGCTGTCCTCCTTGTCAGGGTCAACGCGTTCAGGTGACGATCGTCTTCCATTTCCCCGCGAGCTGCTCCGCGCCGCGCAGCGAAAGCGCGAGGATCGAATAAGTCGGGTTCGAGGCGCCGCTCGTGGGAAAGATCCCCGGCCCGGCGACGAAGAGGTTGGCGATCTCGTGCGCCTGGCCATAGCTGTTGACCACCGAGTTGCCCGCGCCCGTGCCCATGATCGTTCCGCCCATCAGGTGGATCGTCGGGATGGCCCCTCGACCGGACCAGGCTTCCTTGGCGCCGGCGGCATTCGCGATCTTGAGCCCTTCCTCGAAGTTCGCATTCCACACCGCGGTCACGTCCTGGTCGTAGTTGTGCACGATCCTGCCGAGCGGCATGCCGAACTCGTCCTTGTCGCCTGCCAGCTCGACGCGATTCTCCACGTTCGGCATTTCCTCCCCGAAAGCGTTGATGCGGGTCAGGCCGCGCGCCGCGCGCTTCATGAAGGCGTGCAGATCGGCGCCGAACAGGTCGAGCCGCGCATTGGCGAAGCCGCCGAGATCGCTCGTCTTGAGCGCCGACCCCGCGACGATAAACGAGCTGCCGAACGCTCCCTTGTGGCTGGTCTTGCCGTAGCGGTCGTAGGACATGTATTGCGCGCCGGTGGTGCCCATGTGGTTCTGGACGTTTTCGTCGAAAATCGCCCAGGTGCCGGAAGCGAAATGCGTCATCATGTATTTGCCGACCAGGCCGCTCCTGTTGGCGAGGCCTTTCGGATGCGCGCCGTTTGCCGAGTTGAGCAGGATGCGCGGGTTCTGGGCCGACCATGCGGCGAGCACCACGGCGCTCGCCGGCTGGAATTGCTTTTCCTTTTTCGCGTCGTAGTATTCGACTCCGGTGACGCGGGTGCCCTTGGCGTTGGTGAGAACGCGCGTGGCCGTGCTCCATGCGCGAACCTCGGCGCCCGCCTTTCTCGCATCGGCAAGGTAGGTGACGAGCGGGTTGGAGAGCGCGCCGGTCGGGCAGCCGACATGGCACCAGCCGTCGTAGATGCACGCCGGCCGCCCCTTGTACTCGGTCGAGTTCATGCCGACCGCGGCGGGCACCATGCGGATGCCGGCCGCTTCGAAACCCTTCAGCCAGATGTCGCCGTTGCGGAAGGTTTTCATCGGCGGCATCGGATACGCGGGGCCTGCCGGCCGCCAGATCTCCTCGGCCTTGGCGTCTCCGGAGACGCCGACGTCGCGCGCCACCTTGTCGAAATAAGGCGCGACGTCCTTGTAGTCTATGGGCCAGTCGAGCCCGCGGTTGTGCTCGCTCTTGACCTTGAAGTCGTTCGGCAGCAGGCGGGGGAAGTTCGCAAAATAGTGCAGCGCGGCTCCGCCGACGCCCCAGCCCGACTGATAGCTGTATCCGACGGGATTCCTGCCTTCCAGCAGGAACGGGGCGCCCGCGGTCTTGATCCGCCTTCCCCAGAAATCCGAGCTGATGAGGTCGGAGAGCTTCCAGTCCGGCCCCTGCTCCAGGACCACGACCTTCTTGCCGGTTTTCGCCAGCACCGCGGCATAGACCGAGCCCGACGCGCCCGCACCGACGACGACGACATCGACTTTTTCGAGTTTGGCCATGTCACCACCTCTTCTCGGGTGCGATGTGCGCCATGTAAGGGATGCCGAGGGATTCGTAGCCTTCCACGGTCCCGTAGACCACGTCGACGGCGTCGCTGCGCGTCACGAAGTAGATGAACGGCCCGGGCGGCCCCTGCCAGCCGTCGAGCTTGTTCTGGCGCATCAGGTCGACGAACTCGCGCTGCGAGACGCTATTGAGCTGCGCGAAGCGGCGCCCCTCGCGCGCCTGGCTCGCCTTGTCCATCGCGGCGATCGCGGCCCGGTAGAAGTTTGCATACGGGGGCTTGACGTTGAGGATGCGCGCCTCGAGCAGAGCTTCCTCGGGCGGAACCGAAAGCTGCTGATCGATGAAATGCGAAATGCCCGCCGCGCGGGCGCCGGGAACGAGCGTCTCGCCCAATGCCTCCAGGGTCTCGGCCTCGTCGGCCTTCAGGAGGCGAAAGGGCACGCCCTGGGCGCGGGCCTCGCGCGCGGTCAGGAGAATTTTCGCCCCGCCCACCGTAAACGCGAGAGCGCCAAGCGCGGTACCGCGGATAAAGTCCCGTCGTTTCATCTCGTGCATGATGTCCTCCTCGACACGATGCGGGTGCCACTCCGGACCGAGTGGCGGGCTGCAGGAGGATTCTAGGCCAACTCCGGCTTCCAGATAAAGGGGGCGGCCCGGACCTGTTTACGGCGAGCCGCTGAAGGTGCAACATGGACCGCCTCGGGCCGTGCCGAATGTGAAAAACGTCGAGACGCAGCCGGCCTTTATCCGCGTCCTCAGGGGGACTCATGAAATTCATTGCATCGGCAGCAGCCGTACTGTTCTTCTCCGCCATCGCCGCGACCGCGCAGACGCTCGATGACCTCAAGAACGACGGGAAGAATTCCGACAACATCCTCACCTACGGCATGGGCTACCACCAGCAGCGCTACAGCCCGCTCAGGCAGATCGACAAGAACACCGTCAGGCGCCTGGTTCCGGTCTGGAACCTGAGCCTCGACAACAACTGGGGCGAGCAGGCGCAGCCGATCGTCTACAACGGCGTGATGTACGTGACCAACGCCCGCGCCACCGTGGCGATCGACGTCGCCAGCGGCAAGCAGATCTGGAAGCAGACGCTCGAGTGGCCGCCGGAGACGCCGCGCGTGGTCTGCTGCGGCGTATCCAACAAGGGGGCGGCGATCTACAACGGCAAGGTCTATCGCACCACGCTCGACGCCCACGTGGTGGCGTACGACGCCAAGACGGGCAAAGAGGTCTGGAAGTCAAAGGCCGCGGAGTGGAAGGACGGTTTTTCGCTCACCGTCGCGCCGTTGGTGGCGAACGGCGTGCTGATCACGGGCATTTCCGGGGCCGAGTACGGTGTGCGCGGCTTCATCGACGGCTGGGATCCTGAAACCGGCAAGCAGCTGTGGCGCCACTACACCATTCCCGCGCGCGGCGAGAAGGGCAACGAAACCTGGCCGCAGAACACGAACGCCTGGGAAACCGGCGGCGGCTCGGCCTGGATCACGGGCTCGTACGACCCCGAGCTCGATCTCATGTACTGGGGCACCGGCAACCCGGCGCCCTGGGCCTCGCAGGGCCGGCCCGGCGACAACCTGTACACCTCGTCGGTGCTGGCGATGCGGCCGAAGACCGGCGAAGTCGTCTGGTACTACCAGTTCACGCCGAACGACGCCTACGACTACGACGCCTGCTGGGAGCTGATTCTCGCCGACCTCAACGTGCAGGGCCGGCCGCGCAAAGTGGCGATGCAACTCAACCGCAACGGCTTTCTCTACGTGCTCGATCGCACCAACGGGGCGCTGATTTCCGCGAAAGCGTACGGAAAAGTGAACTGGGCGAGCCACGTCGATCTGAAAACCGGGCGGCCGGTCGAGACCGACATCGCGAAGAGCATTCGCGAGGCCAAGGCGACCGAACATTGGCCGTCGACGCGCGGCGCGAAGAACTGGCAGCACGCGGCGTTCAACCCGCAGACCGGCCTGCTCTACGCCAACACGTTGCACGAGGGGCGGATGTACCAGCACCAGGAAATCAAGCCGCACGTCGTCGGCCAGCGCTATCAGTTCATCGAGAACCTGCCCTTGCCGCGCGCCGCCGGCGAACCGATCGGCCATATCGAGGCCATCGATCCGCTCACCGCGGAGAAGAAATGGCGCGTGCCGCTCACGGATTTCCAGATCTGGTCGGCAATGCTCTCAACCGGCGGCGGCGTGCTCTTCACCGGCAAGGAGACCGGCGAATTCATCGCCCTCGACGCCGACACCGGCAAGCAGCTCTGGCAGTTCCAGACCGGCTCGGGCATCAACGCGATGCCCGTCACCTACACGCTGAATGGGCGGCAGTACGTCACGGTGCTGTCCGGCGTGGGCGGCCTCTACTGGAACATCGCGCGCGAGCAGCTGAAGGACAAGGTGCCCCCGGGGGGCTCGGTCTGGACCTTTGCGCTGATGCCAAACTGAATGCGCGGGCGCTTTGCGGCCTCACTCGCAGCGGCTCTTGCGCTTGCGGGCGCGCCCGCAACGGCCCAAAGCCCGCAAGCGCGGAACTTCGCGCCGGAGCAATTGAAGACCGGCGCGGAAATCTATGCGCGCAACTGCTCGCCGTGCCACGGCGCGCGCATGCTCGACCCGCAGGGTGCCGCCGACCTGAGGAAATTCCCGCGCGGCGAGCGCGAGCGCTTCATCAATTCGGTGACGCGCGGCAAGAACCAGATGCCGCCCTGGGGCGACCTGCTGAAGCCGGAAGAGGTCGAGGCCCTGTGGGCTTACGTGGTCGCGGGCGAGAAATCATGAAGGCAGCATGCGACGCAATATCCCGTGGCGCGGGAAGATCAGGTGCTTCAAGGCGGCCAGCGCGTGGATGGCGATCAGAGTCACGAAGACGTAGGACGTCCCCACGTGCAGGCCGTTGAATAGAGCGTAGATGCCGCGGTCGTCCACGCCCCAGGGCGGGAGCAGCACCGCGTTGAAGAACTTGACCCCGAACTTGCTGAAGTTCGAGGCGGTATAGCCCGCGATCGGCATGATCAGCATGCAGGCGTACAGCAGAACATGGTTGACGCGCGCCGCGCTGCGCTCCCAGGCCGGCATCGACTCGGGCAGCGGGGGCGGCGCGTGCATCAGGCGCCAGACCAGGCGGAACACGATCAGCGCCCCTATCACGAGCCCGGTGGACTTGTGGAAATTGACGAAGATCGTGCGGTCGGGCGTCTCGCGCGGGACGAGCTGGAGGTACCAGCCGAACGCGATCTGCCCGAGCACCGCTGCGGCAATCAGCCAATGCAGCGTCATCGCGGTGCGGGTA
>DATHJM010000364.1:0-2231 GCA_035489775.1 Burkholderiales bacterium | reverse complement strand
GCGCGTACGGGCACGGGGGGCGTCTCCGGAGGCGGAGGCTGCTTCGTGTCGCCTGCCGCGTCCTTCGGCCAAGACTTGAATCCGAAATGGGAAATCAACTCGGCCAGGCGTTTCTCGTCCCGGGGACCGAGCTCGAGGTCTTCCAGCTTCACCGGCAACTCGACGTCGCATTTCACCGCGAGCAGCGCCTGAGCCTGGGGGAGCCAGTCCCGCGCGTTTCGCAGATTTTCGCCCACCGCGCCGCCGATCTCCGGCGCATGCCGCACCACCTCCTCCAGCGAACCGTATTGCTCCAGCCACTTCGCTGCGGTTTTCGGACCGACCTTCTCCACGCCCGGCACGTTGTCGACGGCGTCACCCACGAGCGTCAGGTAATCGAGCATGCGCTCGGGCGGAACGCCGAACTTCGCTTTGACGCCCGCGGGGTCGAGGCGCTCGTTCGACATGGTGTTGACGAGAGTCACGCGGTCGCTGACAAGTTGGGCGAGGTCCTTGTCGCCGGTGGAAATCACGCAGCGCAGGCCACGTCTTTCGGCTTCGCGCGCGAGCGTTCCGATGACATCGTCCGCCTCGACCCCCTCGATCTGCAGCAAAGGCCAGCCCGAGGCCCGGATGGCATCGAGGAGCGGCTCGACCTGCGCGCCGAGATCGTCGGGCATGGGCGCCCGGTTCGCCTTGTATTGCGCATACATCTCGTCGCGGAAAGTTTTGCCCCTTGCGTCGAAAACGCATGCAAGATAGTCGGCCTTGTAGTCGGCAAGCAGCCGACGGAGCATGTTGAGCACGCCGTAGATCGCGCCGGTGGGCTCCCCCGCCGAGTTGCGCAGGTCGGGCAACGCATGGAAGGCGCGGTACAGGTACGACGACCCGTCAACCAGCAGCAGCGTTTTTTCCAAGGGAAGTCATGAGCGACAAGATTTCGCGGCAGGCGAAGCCTGACGCCTCCGCATTATGTCAGAATTCGTCGGGGCCACCTTCTGCTAGACTGGCCGCGTAAAGGATTTCAATAAATGTCGCGTCGATTTCTCGCTGCGGTCCTGCTTGCAGTCGTACTGCCGGCCTGGTCACAGCAGCCCCCCAAGCTCGAACCGCTTCCCGAGATTCCGCCGCCGCCACCAGGGGTTTCTTCGGAGCAGCCGGGCGAACCGCCGGTGCGCATCCACCCCGGCGGGGGTGACCTGGTCGAAGAGCAGCTCATCGATGGCCGGCGCGTGGTGCGCGTCACCACGCCGGCGGGTCAGGAGTACTACCTGGTCGAGGATCTGGGCGACGGCCCGGGGTTGAGAAACGAGAGCCTCGATCGCGGCGTGCGAGTGCCGCTCTGGGTGATCCGCCGGTTCTGACGCTGGCGCGGGCGTCGGCAACCGCTCGGGCATCATGTCTGTCTTCACGCGCGTCACCGCCGATGAACTTTCGGCCTGGCTGAAGCGCTACGCCATCGGCACGCTGGTGGATCTGCAGGGCATCGCCGCGGGGATCGAAAACACGAACTACTTCGTCACCACTTCGCACGGCCGCTTCGTGCTCACGCTTTTCGAGAGGCTCAATGCAGCGGCGCTCCCCTTCTACCTGAACCTCATGGCGCACCTTGCGCGTCATGGTATTCCTTGCCCCGCACCGATCGCCGACCGCAGCGACAGTTATCTCGGAACCTTGAACGGCAAGCCCGCCACGTTCGTCACCTGCCTCCCCGGCGCCCCGGTGAGCTCGCCGCAACCGCGCCACTGCGAGCAGGTCGGTGCCATTCTCGCCGACATGCATCTTGCGGGGAGAGGCTACAACGGAGAGCTCGACAATCCGCGCGGGCCGAAGTGGTGGCACGAGGCGGCGCGCGAGGTGGCGCCGTTCCTCGACGAAGGGCGCCGCGGGCTGCTCGCATCCGAGCTCGAATTCCAGGCGCGCCACCGCACGCTCGATTTGCCGCGCGGTCCCATCCACGCCGATCTGTTCCGCGATAACGTGCTGTTCGAGGGAGAACGCATCGGCGGAGTGATCGATTTCTATTTCGCCGGCATCGACGCGCTCCTGTTCGACGTCGCTGTGGCGGTCAACGACTGGTGCGTAGACCCGGCCGGCGAAATCGACCCGGGGCGCGCGACGGCGCTCGTGGCGGCGTACCGCCGGGCCCGCGAATTCACCCGTGTCGAGCAGGAAGCCTGGCCGGTGCTGCTGCGCGCCGCAGCGCTGCGCTTCTGGCTCTCGCGTTTGTACGATTTCTACCTGCCCCGCCC
>DATHJM010000363.1:0-5060 GCA_035489775.1 Burkholderiales bacterium | reverse complement strand
CCCGGCAAGGTCGTCATTGTCCGTCGCGGGCTCGACCCGTCGATGCAAGCCGTTGCCGGGCGCGATCTGGATTACGCCGAGCTGCGCGCAAAGCACATGGACGCGAAGGTGCCGGTCGCGTGGCTGGAGTCGAACGAGCCGTCCTACATCCTGTATACCTCCGGCACGACCGGCAGGCCCAAGGGCGTGCAGCGCGACGTAGGCGGGTACGCGGTCGCGCTCGCGGCATCGATGAAGCACATTTACTGCGGCAGCGGGGGGGAGACGATGTTCACCACCTCGGACATCGGCTGGGTGGTGGGACACTCCTACATCATCTACGGCCCGCTGATCGCGGGAATGACGACGATCATGTACGAGGGAGTTCCGGTCCGGCCCGATGCCGGGATCTGGTGGAAGATCGTGCAGGATCACAAGGTGAACGTGATGTTCTCCGCGCCGACCGCGATCCGGGTGCTGAAGAAGCACGATCCGGCCTTCCTGCGTAAATACGACCTCGGCTCGCTCAGACACCTCTTTCTCGCGGGCGAGCCGCTCGACGAGCCGACGCACCGGTGGATCGCGGAAGCGCTGGGAAAACCCGTGATCGACCACTACTGGCAGACCGAGACCGGGTGGGCGATCCTGTCCTCTGTACCCGGCGTGGAAAAGACACCCATCAAGCTGGGCAGCCCGAGTTTTCCCGCGTACGGTTACGACCTGAAGCTGTTGCGTGAATCCGATGCCGCCGAGGCGGGGACCGACGAGAAGGCGGTTGTCGCCATCGCGCCGCCCTTGCCGCCCGGCTGCATGACGACGGTGTGGGGCGACGACGAGCGCTTCGTGAAGACCTATTTCGGCACCTTCCGCAACAAGCAGGTGTACTCGACCTTCGACTGGGGCATTCGCGACAAGGACGGCTATTACTTCATCCTCGGCCGCACCGACGACGTGATCAACGTCGCCGGACACCGCCTCGGCACCCGCGAGATCGAGGAGGCGGTCAGCATGCACTCGAACATAGCCGAATGCGCGGTGGTGGGCGTGGCCGATTCCCTGAAGGGCCAGATGCCGCTTGCTTTTGCCGTGGCGAAGGATCCGTCTGGGCTGAATTCGGCCGAGGGCCGCAAGGCATTGGAGAAGGAGGTCATGGAGACCGTCGACCGGCAACTGGGCGCCATCGCCCGGCCGCGTGCGGTACACTTCGTGTCCCTGCTGCCCAAGACCCGCTCGGGCAAGACGCTGCGGCGCTCAATTCAAGCGCTCGCCGAAGGGCGCGACCCGGGCGATCTCACCACGATCGAGGACCCGGCGGCGCTGGAGCAGATTCGAAGCGTGTTGAAAAACTAGCATCGCAGTCAACTCAAAGGAGACACCATGTCCTTGAAATCAGCAGCCCAAGCTTTTGCAGCCGCGATGCTCGCGGCATTCGCCCTCGGCGCCGCCGCGCAACAGCCGAATCCGATGGACGTCGTGCCGGACAAGATGCCGAACGACATCCCCTACGGCGCGCCGATATCGCTCGACCGCGCCGATGCGGCCCTCGCCGCGGCGCTGGCCGAGTCCAAGAAGCGCGGCTGGAAATTGATCTGCGCCGTCGTCGACTCCGGCGCACACCTCGTTTCGTTCAAGCGCATGGACGGGGCGCAGCTCGCGTCGATCGCGATCGCCGAGCACAAGGCCCGCGCCGCGGCGAAGTTCCGTCGCGAGACCAAGGTGTTCGAGGGCGGAATCCAGGGCGGCAATACCTACCTGCTCACCCTGGACGACGTCATCGGCTCGCGCGGCGGCGTCCTGATCCTGGATGGCGGCAGGATCATCGGGGCGATCGGTTGCTCGGGTGGCACCGGCTCGCAGGACGAAGTGGTGGCCAAGGCGGGCGTCGCGGCCCTCCAGTAGGGATTTTCGGCGGAAATGAAAAAGGGGCCGCATGGCCCCTTTTTCGCTGCTCCCAGGCTATTTCTTGCGCTCGGCAGGCATCTTCAGCAGCTTCATCGCATTGCCGAAATAGATCTTCCGCTTGTCGGCTTCCGATAGTTTGAGATCCTCGACCGAGCGGATCCCCTCGCGGATGAACATCGGCCCGCCTTCGGGATCGAAGGGGCAGTCGCTCGCGAACACCACGCGGTCGGCGCCGAAGAAATCCAGCCCGCAGCGCAGCGCCGAGGCCGAGCCGCCGAGGACGGTGTCCCCGTAGAACATGCGGAAGTACTCGATCGGCTTCTTCGACATGCGCTTGAGCACGTCCTCGTAGTTCTCGTCGGCGGTGCGGCTGCCGAGCTGCGCCCACAGCGTCTCGGCGCGGCCCGAAAAATACGGGATCATTCCGCCGCAATGATGCGTGATGATGCGCAGGCCCGGGAGCTTCTCGAAGAAGGCCGAGAACACCATTCGCGCCATGGCGATGCTCGTCTCGAACGGCCATCCGAGCACCTGCCAGATCTCGTATTTCGATTTCTGCTCGCCGACGTAGTCCGCGCGGGTCGCCGGCCGCGCCGGGTGCATCCAGATGGGCACGTCGTGCTTGTTCGTCGCACGCTCGAAGACAGGGAAGAACTCCGGCTCATCCAGCGGGCGGCCGTTGACGCTCGAGCAGACCTGCACGCCGCGCGCGCCGAGCTTGCCGAGGGCGCGGTCCATTTCCTCGAGCGCGGCGGGGACGTTGTTCATGGGAAGCGAGGCGACGAACGCGGGAAATTTCCGCGGCCACTTCGCCACCATGCCCGCCATGCCGTCGTTGGCGATGCGCGCAAGCTCGGGCGCGAGCTCGGGCCCCCCCACCAGCTCGGGCGAGGGCAGCGAGAGCGTCAGCACCTGCTGCACGTCGGGGAATTTTTCCTCCAGCATCTGCACCCGCGCCTCGATGTCCCAGAGCATTCGCAGATTGCTCATGCGCTTGAGAATCCCCTGGTCCTTGAGGTGCTGCTTCATCATGTCGAGGTAAGGCACCGGCATGACGTGGTTGAAGATGTCGATTTTCATGACGGGCGCCCGGACGAATTGAAATCGAATTTTAGCGTAGCATAGTTCGCCTCGATCGGAGCGACCATGGCTGACAGCCGCATCGAACGCGATACCCTCGGAGAAATTCGCGTCCCGGCCGACCGGCTGTGGGGCGCGCAGACACAGCGATCGCTGGAAAACTTCCGCATTTCCGGCGAGCGCATGCCGCGCGAGCTCATTCATGCGCTCGCGCGGGTCAAGCGCGCGTGCGCCGTGGTAAACCTGGAACTGAAGGCGCTCCCCGCGGACAAGGCGAATGCGATCGTCGCCGCGGCGGACGAGGTGCTCGCCGGAAAGCACGACGCCGAGTTTCCTCTCGTCGTCTGGCAGACGGGCTCGGGCACGCAGACCAACATGAACATGAACGAAGTGCTCGCCAACCGCGCGAGCGAGCTCCTGGGAGGCGAACGCGGCGAGAAACGCCGCGTTCATCCCAACGACGAGGTCAACTGCGGGCAGTCCTCGAACGACGTGTTTCCCACGGCGATGAGCGTCGCCGCGGTGCAGGCGATTCACGAACGCCTCATGCCCGCGATTTCCAGGCTGCGCGACACGCTGGCGGCGAAGTCGGAGGCGTTCAAGGACATCGTCAAGATCGGGCGCACTCACCTGCAGGACGCGACGCCGCTCACGCTCGGGCAGGAAATCTCCGGCTGGGTGTCGCAGCTCGAACACGGCATCGCGCATGTGCGCGCTTCGCTCACGCACCTGTGCGAGCTCGCGCTGGGCGGCACGGCGGTGGGCACCGGGCTGAACGCACACCCGGAGTTCGGGGCGAGGGTCGCTAAGGAACTGGGGAAGACGACGGGACTGCCGTTCGTCTCGGCGCGCAACAAATTCGAGGCGCTCGCTGCGAACGACGCCCTGGTGAATTCCCACGGAGCGCTGAAGACGATCGCCGCCTCGCTCACCAAGATCGCGAACGACGTCCGCTGGCTCGCGAGCGGCCCGCGCTCCGGCATCGGCGAGATCTCGATTCCGGAAAACGAGCCGGGCAGCTCGATCATGCCGGGCAAGATCAACCCCACGCAGTCGGAAGCGATGACCATGCTGTGCGCGCAGGTCCTGGGCAACGACGTCGCGATCAACATCGGCGGCGCTTCCGGAAATTTCGAGCTGAACGTGTACAAGCCGCTCATCATCCACAACTTCCTTCAGAGCGTGCGGCTGCTGGCCGACGGGGCCGACAGCTTCCGCGATCATTGCGCAGCGGGCATCGAGCCGCGGCGCGAGCGCATCGCCGAGCTCCTGCAGAATTCGCTCATGCTCGTCACCGCGCTCAACCCGCACATCGGCTACGACAAGGCGGCGGAGATCGCGAAGAAGGCGCACAAGGAAGGCACCACGCTCAAGGCCGCCGCGCTTGCACTGCGCTATGTCACGGCCGAGCAGTTCGACCAGTGGGTGCGGCCGGAGAAGATGGTCTGATCTCGAGGGAGGAAAATGCTCTACATCATGGTCAACGAAGACCGGCCCGACGGCCAGGCGATCCGCGAGGCGACCCGCGAAACACATCTAGCGTATCTGGAGCGACACAAGAATATCGTCGTGCTCGCCGGAGGGACGCTCGCCGAGGACGGCAAGGCGCGGACGGGCAGCGTGTTCATCATCAACGTGCCGGGCCGCGAGGCGGCCGAGAAATTCTCCGCCGAGGAGCCGTTTCGAAAAGCCGGGTTGTTCAAGACGGTGAAGATCACGCGCATGCGCCGGGGGCAGTGGAATCCGGAGGCGGCGCCCAAGACCGCCGAGGGGAACTAGGCACATAGTAGAATTCACACTTTCCACGAGGAGGAACGTCCATGCATTCGAAGTTTCACGGGTGGGTCCTGCTGCTGGGGCTTGCCGGGCTCGCCTTCGGAACTGCCGCTTTCGCGCAGGGCGCGAAGAGCTATCCGGACAAACCCGTGCGCGTCGTCGTGGGCTATTCGCCTGGCGGCCTGCCCGACACGATCGCGCGGCTCATCGGCCAGAAGCTCTCGGAGCGCTGGGGCCAGCAGTTCGTCGTGGAGAACAAGCCCGGGGCGAACGGAATCCTGGGCGCGGAATTCGTCGCGAAGGCGGCGCCGGACGGCTACACG
>DATHJM010000362.1:0-11464 GCA_035489775.1 Burkholderiales bacterium | reverse complement strand
CTCCAAGCTCACTTTCTTCATGTACCCGCAGGCGGAAACCGCAGCGGGCCGGCTGGACAGCCTGGACCCGGACAACTTCAAGTACGCGATGACGGCGAAGGAACTGACGGCCTGAACGATCCGGAGACAGGAGCTGCACTTTGAATCCCGAAGCCGTCGTGCAGCGCCAGCTCGACGCGTACAACGCCCGCGACCTGAAGCGCTTCCTCGCCGAATACAGCGAAGACGTGCGCGTCTATCGCCCGCCCGCGCTCGAGCCGGCCATCACCGGGAAGCAGGCCCTCGGCCAGTTCTACGCCACGCAGCGGTTCAACCATGTCGGGCTGTACGCCGAGCTCCTGAACCGCATGGTTCTCGGGCGAAAGGTCGTCGACCACGAGCGAATTTCAGGCGTGAGGGAGCGGCCGTTCGAAGTCGCGGTCGTATACGAAGTGGTCGATGGCCGCATTCAGTGCATGTGGTCGTACGCCGCGGAGTAGAAGACTCACCCGACAAGCTGGACACCTCGAAGGCTCTCGAGGAGGTGTTCACATGAAGAACGATGACCATTCTGCATTTCTCCCACGCCAACGGTTTTCCCGCCGCGTGCTACCGCAAGATGTTCTCGTTTCTCGAGCGCGACTTCCAGATCCGGTACGTGAATACGATCGGCCACGATCCGCGCCACACGGTCACCGACAGCTGGCCGCATCTGGTCGCGGAGCTGATCGAGCATGTCGAGCGCTATCGCGAGCCCGTGCTCGGGGTGGGGCATTCGCTCGGCGGCTATCTCACCGCGCTCGCTGCCTTGAAGCGCCCGGCGCTTTTTCGCGCGATCATCCTGCTCGATTCGCTGATCCTCGGCCGGTGGCAGGGGACGGTGTTCAAGATGGTGAAGCGCGTCGGCCTCGCCGACCGCGTGACGCCGGCCGGAATGACGCGCGACCGCCGCGCCGAGTGGGCCTCGCCGGACGAGGCCTACGCGCACTTCCGCAACAAGCGGACGTTCCGCAACTTCGATCCGGATTGCCTGCGCGACTACGTGACGCTCGGCATGCGGCCTTCTGCCGGCGGCGTGCGGCTCCTTTTCGACCCTGCGATCGAGTACCGCATCTACCGGACATTTCCGCACGGCCTCGCGCAGGAGCTGCCGCGCCTGCGGGTGCCGGCCGGCGTGATCTGCGGACGCGAATCGGCCGAATCGAAACGGACGGGGCTTGCGACGACGCGCCGGTATTTCCGCGTGGCGCGCATCGCGGGCGGGCACCTGTTTCCCTTCGAGCGGCCCGAGGCCGCGGCGCAGGCCATCCGCGCGATGGCCGCTGAGTTGCCCGGAAGCGGTCACAGCGTGTGAGCGGGTTGCTCACTATAATCCGCTACTGCCCAATGAAAGGAAGCACCATGCGCAAGCTGCTGATCCCGGTCTTCGCCCTGCTGGCGGGCCTGGCTTTCGTCCCGGCTCTCCATGCCGCCGGAACCGACTCCGGGCCGGCGCCGAACGCGCGCCCCCTGGACCCGGACTACGAGAGCGGCAAGAAGGCGGTGGAAGCCGGGAACTGGAAAACCGCCCTCGACAGCTTCGGCAAGGTCGCCTCGCGCGACCCGAACAATGCCGACGCGCAGAACTACCTCGGCTACGCGTGGCGCAAGTCCGGCAACCTCGACCTCGCGTTCAAGCACTACAACGAAGCGCTGCGCCTCGACCCGCGGCACAAGGGAGCGCACGAGTACATCGGCGAGGCCTACCTGATCGTGAACAATCTTCCCAAGGCGGAGGAGCACCTTGCCCGCCTGGACAAGCTGTGCTTTCTTCCCTGCGAGGAATACAGCGACCTGAAGAAGGCGGTCGAGAAATACAAGTCCGCGAAGCAGGACGGGGACAGACCCCGGCCCTGAGCCTCCTGCGGCCGCAAAACAAAACGCCCGGCAAGCCGGGCGTTTTTCTTTCCGGGAGAGTCCCGGGAAAATCCAGAGGCGCGGTGGTTATTTGAGGTGCTTGCTGACTAGCTTGGTCATCTCGAACATCGAGACGCTCTTCTTGCCGCCGAACACCGCCTTGAGGGCGTCGTCGGCATTGATCATGCGGCGGTTCTTGGAGTCCTGCAGTTTGTTCTTCTTGATATAGCCCCAGAGCTTCTTGGTCACTTCGGTGCGCGGTATCGCCTTGGAGCCCACCACTTCCGCCAGCAAGGCGCTCGGGGTCATGGGTTTCATGAATGCAGCATTGGGTTTTCTCTTCTTGGCCATCGTATATCTCTCCTCTCAAATACGAGCTGTTTAGGTGACGCCGCACGGACGGTACGGGCAACGCGAGAGTGCGTCAATCAGAGGGAAATGTCAACCTCCTCCAAACGGATTTTTCACACTACGGAAAAAGAGCGGCCCCGCCGGGGGATCGCTTCGCTATAATCGAAGACCCGTTTTCCCTGACAATTTCCTGTCACCCCGGCAAGCGCCGTGGAAACCGCCAAAAAAAACGTCGCCGTCCTCGCCACCTGCCAGGCGCTGCTGTTCACGAACAACTCGACGGCGATCGCCCTGAATGGCCTGGCGGGCTACGCGCTCGCCACGAACAAGGCCCTGGCGACGCTCCCCGTCACCGCGTGGGTGATCGGCGGGGCGCTCTCGACCCTTCCGGCTTCGCTTCTCATGAAGCGCATCGGGCGGCGCGCCGGCTTTACCGTCGGGGCGCTGACAGGGATGGTCGGCGCGTCGATCTGCTCGGTCGCCCTTTACTTCGCGAATTTCTGGCTTTTCTGCTTCGGCACGATGGTATTCGGCGTGTACAACGCCGTGGCGCAGTACTACCGCTTCGCGGCGGCCGACGCCGCCAGCGCCGATTTCAAGGCGAAGGCGATCTCCCTGGTGCTAGCGGGAGGACTGGTGGGCGGCATCGTCGGCCCCGAACTCAGCAAGCACACGGTCGATCTGCTCGCCACGCGCTATCTCGGCGCTTACCTGTCCCTGATCGGTTTCCTGGTGCTGGTCGTGCTGGTCGTGCAACGGCTCGACATCCCGGTGCCGGCGGCCGCTGCATACAAGGAACCGGCGCGGCCGCTCGCGCAGATCATGGCGCAACCGGTATTCGTGGTCGCAGTGCTCGCGGCGGCGATCGCCTACGGCGTGATGAACCTGCTCATGACCGCGACCCCGCTCGCCATGGGGATCTGCGGGCATCCGTATTCGGCGGCGGCCACGGTGATCGGCTGGCACGTGATCGGCATGTTCGGGCCGTCTTTTTTCACGGGCTCGCTCATCAAACGCTTCGGGGTGCTGCAGGTGATGGCCGCGGGAGCGCTGCTCCTCTACGCCGTGGTGGCGATCGCGCTCTCCGGGATCAGCGTTCCGCACTTCTGGTTCGCGCTGGTCATCCTCGGAGTCGGCTGGAATTTCCTCTATATCGGCGGAACGACCCTGGTCACCGAGGCGTGCACGCCGCAGGAGCGCGCGAAGACCCAGGGCGCGAACGACCTGATCATCTTCGTGATGATGGCCGCTTCCTCGTTCAGTTCGGGCCTGCTCCTGGAAAAGAGCGGCTGGCAATTGCTCAACTATCTGGCGCTGCCGTTCGTCACCGTGGCGGCCATCGCGGTGCTGTGGCTCCTCGCCCGGCGCCGCGCCGCGGCCGCGGCGTAGAGCAGTGGACGCCGGCGACGCCAAGCTCGATCCGCAGGCGCGCGCGCTGATCGAGCGCATCGCCGCAGCGGGGGCCGCGCCGCTGGATACGCTCACGGCGCCCGAAGCGCGGCGGGCGTACCGCGAATCGCGCCTCGCCCTTGCGCCCCCGCCGGTCGCGGTGCAGGAAACGCGCGATTTCTCCATCGCCCGTCCGGGGGGCGCGATCGGCGCCCGCTACTACCGGCCGCTGGGCACGAAGCCCGCGGAAGCTCTGCCCGCGGTGGTGTATTTCCACGGCGGCGGCTGGACCTGCGGAGATCTCGATACGCACGACAGCGTCTGCCGCGGGATCGCCGCGCGCGGCTACTGCGCCGTCGTCGCAGTCGACTACCGCAAGGGACCGGAGCACAGGTTTCCGGCCGCGGTCGAAGATGTCCTGACGGCATTGCAATGGGTCGCCGCGAACGCAAGCACCCTGGGGGTCGACCCGGCGCGGCTCGTGGCCGCCGGGGAAAGCGCCGGCGGCAACCTCGCTGCGGTGGCGGCGCTCGCCCTGCGCGATCAAGAGCCGCGCCTTGCGATGCAGGTGCTCGTCTATCCCGTGACCGACCAGGCCGCCGACACGGATTCGCTCAGGCGCTTCGCGCAGGGCTATTCGCTGACGCGGGAATTGCTGCGCTGGTATCAGGGCAATTATCTGCGCGACGAACGCGACCGCGCCGACTGGCGCGCCTCTCCCTTGCGCGCAAAGGATCACTCGCGGCTGCCGCCCGCCTATGTCATCACCGCCGGGTTCGATCCGCTGCGCGACGAAGGCAAGGCCTATGCCGATCGCCTCGAGCAGGCCGGCGTCGAGGTGACCTACGAATGTTTCGAGGGCCAGATACACGGATTTCTTCCCATGGCCGGGGCGATCGCAGCGGCACACCACGCCCATTACCGCATCGGCCAGATGGTGCGCATGCGCTTCGGGACGTTTTCGATCGCGCGGCCCTGATCGGCGTAAAATCGCGGAATTCCCATATGCCGACCCCCGTCGAGAAAATTTCCGTCGAGCGCAAGGTGGTGCGCGCCGCCTGCCCGCACGACTGCCCCGACACCTGCGCCATGCACATCACCGTCGAGAACGGAATCGCGGTGAAAGTGGAGGGCGCGAAGGATCATCCGTTCACCGCCGGGACGCTGTGCACCAAGGTCGCGAAATATCTGGAACGCACCTACAGCAAGGACCGCGTGCTCTTTCCGCAGAAGAGAGTCGGTCCGAAGGGCAGGGGCGAATTCGAGCGTATTTCCTGGGACGAGGCGATCGGGACGATCGCCGCAAAATTCAAGGCGATCGAGGCCGACGATCCACAGGGAATCCTGCCGTATGACTACGCGGGCACCATGGGTTACGTGCAGTGGCACTCGATGGGCCGGCGCTTCTTCAACCGGCTGGGCGCGTCGCGCCTGGACCGCACCATCTGCTCTTCCGCGGGCAAGGCTGGCCTGCTGATCACCCTGGGCGGGTCTTTCGGCATGGACCCGGAAAGGTTCGACGAGGCGAAGCTGATCCTCATCTGGGGCTCCAATCCCATCGTCTCGAATCTCCATCTGTGGTCGCGCGTGCAGGAAGCGAAGCGCCGCGGCGCGAAGCTCGTCGCGATCGACCCCTACCGCAGTCTTTCGGCCGAAAAATGCCACGAGCACCTCGCGCCGCTGCCCGGGACCGATGCCGCGCTCGCGCTCGGGATGATGCACGTCATCATCGGCGAGAACCGTTGCGACGCGGACTACGTGCAAAAATACACGCTCGGCTTCGACGCATTGAAGGAACGCGTCAAGGAGTATCCTCCGGAGAAGGTCGCGCGGATCACCGGCCTGCCCGCGGAAAAAATAATCTCCCTCGCCCGCGAATACGCAGCGACGCGGCCCGCGGCGATCCGGCTCAACTACGGGCTGCAGCGGCACGCCGGCGGCGGCATGGCGGTGAGGAACATCCTGTGCCTTCCGGCGCTCACCGGCGACTGGCGCCATCCCGCTGGCGGCGCGGTGCTCGGCACATCGGGGTTCTTCGGCATGAACGACGCGAAGCTCGAGCGGCCCGAGCTGCTGCAGAAAGCGAAGAACCCCAACCCGCGCACGATCAACATGACGGCGATCGGCGATGCCCTGCTCGAGGCGAAGCCGCCGATCCGCGCTCTCTACGTCTACAACTCGAATCCGGTGGCGGTCGCACCCGAGTCTGCAAAGGTGGTGAAGGGTTTTTCCCGGGAGGATCTCTTCACCGTGGTGCACGAGCAATTCCTCACCGACACCTGCGACTACGCCGACATCGTGCTGCCGGCGACCACGCAGCTCGAGCACCACGACGTGCACACCGCCTACGGGCACCTGTACGTCATGGCGAACAGCCCCGCGATCGCGCCGGTGGGCGAGTCGCTCCCGAACAGCGAAGCGTTCAGGCGCCTCGCCGCGCGCATGGGTTTCGCCGAGGAGTGCTTCAGCGACTCCGACGAGGACATCTGCCGCCAGGCGCTCGAATCGTCGAACCCGCGCATGCAGGGAATCGAGTGGGAATCGCTCAAGGCGAAAGGCTGGCAGCGATTGAACGTGCCCGAGCGCTTCGCCCCGTTCGCGCAAGGCAATTTCGGAACGCCCTCGGGGAAGTGCGAGTTCTACAGCGAAACGGCGAAGGGCATGGGCATGGATCCGCTGCCGACCTACATTCCTCCGCGCGAGTCGGCGCAGTCGAACCCGGCGCTCGCGGGCAGGTATCCGCTGGCGATCATCTCGCCGCCGAACCGTCACTTCCTCAATTCGTCCTTCGCCAACATGCCTTTTGCGATCGCCGAGGCGAAAGAACCCGGCCTCGAAATCCATCCGGTGGACGCCGCGGCGCGCGGTATCAGGCAGGGAGACATGGTGCGCATCTTCAACGACCGCGGCTCGCTCACGGCCAGGGCGCGCGTCAGCGACAAGGCGCGCGAAGGCGTCGTCGTGGCGCTCTCGGTGTGGTGGAAAAAGCTCACCGCCGACCGCCGCAACGCCAACGAGCTGACCTCGCAGGCGCTCACCGACATCGGCAGGGGCGCGACGTTCTACGACTGCCTGGTCGACGTGGCGCGAATCGGATAGAAAGAAAGCCCGGAGATGGCGTCGGCGCCGCGGATCAAGCCCGGAATCAAGGATGCCTTGATCGTCGTCGACGTGCAGAACGACTTTTGCCCCGGCGGCCGGCTCGCGGTGCAGAAAGGCGACGAGGTGGTGCCGCTCGTGAATGCGCTCGCAACGCGCTTCGAGAAAGTGGTGCTGACGCAGGACTGGCATCCGCCGGGCCATCGATCGTTCGCAACCTCGCACCCGGGCAGCAAGCCCTTCGACTCGGTGAAGCTCGCCTACGGCGAGCAGGTCCTCTGGCCCGACCACTGCGTGCAGGGGAGCGACGGCGCGGCGCTGCACAAGGACCTTTCGGTTCCCCACGCGCAGCTCGTCCTGCGCAAGGGCCATCAGCGGGACGTGGACAGCTATTCGGCTTTTCTCGAAGCCGACCGCAAGACCCGGACCGGGCTCGAGGGTTACCTCGAGGAGCGCGGCATCAAGCGCGTGTTCGTGTGCGGGCTCGCGACCGATTTTTGCGTGGCGTGGACCGCGCTCGACGCGCGCAAGCTCGGCTTCGGCGCGGTCGTGATCGAGGATGCCTGCCGCGCTATCGACATGCAGGACTCGCTTGCCGCGGCCTGGGAAAAGATGAACAAAGCCGGCGTGAGGCGCATGCGGTCCGGGGATTTTGTGTAGGGATGCTGATTAACGTCATGCCCGCGAAAGCGGGCAACCAGCAAGCGGCTGAAATTCCTGGATTCCCGCTTACGCGGGAATGACGAAATCCAGGGTTCAGAATGTCAATAGGGGGCCTTATGGCGATCCTGGGAATGAATCACTTCAACGTGCTCACCGACAAGCTCGCGGCGACGCGCTCGTTCTACATCGGGGTTCTCGGCTTCACGGAGGGTCCGCGGCCCCCGCTCGGTTTCGACGGCGCGTGGCTGTACGCGGGCGGCCAGCCCGTCCTGCATGTTTCCGAGGGGAAGGTGCCGGCGGATCCGGCCGGGGTGCTCGACCACCTCGCGTTCAGCGCCACCGACCTCAAGGGCACGGTGGCGAAGCTCAAGGCCAACGGAATAGAGTTTACGCTGCGCCGGCAGGTAGGCGTTGGAACGTGGCAGATTTTCTGTCACGATCCCTGCGGCGCCAAGGTGGAGCTCGATTTCTCGCCCGAGGAATCCGCACCCGCGGACGCACGGGCCTTTGGGATCCGATCTGGAGGAAACAGCGATGGATGAGCAGCGCAGAAGCTTCTTGAAAAAAACGGGCGCGGCGGGCGTCGTCGCGCTCGCCGCAGGCGCGCCGGCGCCGGAGTCCTCCTTCGCGCAGGGCGCGGGGATGGGCGCGAGCCCCGATTCGCCCGTGGCGCCGAAAAGGTTGACCTTCGTCACGCTGCGCAGCGGCGACGCCTGGGGCCTGGGCGTGAAGACCGATCTGGGCATTCTCGACGTCACCAAGTCGGCGAAATTCCTCAGGAGCCCCGCGCCGACCACCATCGAGGATCTCATCCGCCGCGGCGACCGGGGACTCACCGAGCTCGTCAAGGTGGCGCTCGCCCGCAAGACTTCGGGGTTTTTCGTCGCCGAGGACCGCGTCGAGTTCGGGCCGTGCGTCACCAACCCGGAGAAGATCCTCTGCGTCGGCCTCAATTACGCCAGGCACGCGCGCGAAACCAACAATCCGATTCCCAAGCTTCCCATCCTTTTCAACAAGTTCAACAATGCGCTCAACGCCCATCAGGGCACCGTGCGCGTGTCGGCGGTCCCCGCCGAGCGCTTCGACTACGAGTCCGAGCTGGTGATCGTGATGGGAAAGAAGGCCCGCAATGTCAGCGAAACCGAGGCGCTCTCCTACGTGTTCGGCTACTGCAACGGCAACGACTTCACCGCGCGCGACCTGCAGTCGCGCTCGAGCCAGTGGATGATCGGCAAGACCTGCGACGGCTTCGGCCTGCTCGGGCCTTACCTAGTCACCGCCGACCAGGTGGATCCCAACAACCTCAAGATCGAGGGCACGGTGAACGGCGAAGTGCGCCACTCCTCGAACACGAGCGACATGGTGTTCAATTGCGCGCAGATCGTCAGCTACGCCTCGACGCTGATGACGCTCTCGCCCGGGGATCTCATCTACACCGGAACTCCCGAGGGCGTGATCTCGGGCTATCCCAAGGAGAAGCAGGTGTGGCTCAAGCCCGGCGACCGGCTGACCACGACGATCGAGAAGCTCGGCACCCTGCGGTTTGCGCTGACCTGATTTTTGACCACCAACAAAAGGAGGAAACAAGCATGAAGAAACTGACGATAGGAGCAACCCTTGCCGTCGCCGCGCTGGGGACCGGGATCGGCCTGCTGAATGCGCAGCAGCCGGGCTTTACGCGCACCGTCCTGCAAGACCAGGACCTCACGGCCCAGGGCCGGCACGCGGTGGTGGCTCGCGCGGAATTCATTCCCGGCGGGCAGGCCGGACGGCACACGCACCCGGGCGAGGAGCTCGGCTACGTCGTCGAAGGCACGCTGCAGCTCCTGGTCGACGGCCAGCCGCCGAAGACGATGAAGGCGGGCGAGGTGTTCTTCGTCCCCGCAGGAGTGGTCCACGACGGCAAGAACGTCGGCAAGGGCAAGGCGGTCGTGCTCGCGACCTACGTCGTCGAGAAGGGCAAGCCGGTCGCGACAGCGATCAAGTGACCCCCGGCGCAGGCTGCGGCTGACTCGCGGCAAGCCGATGGCGGCGCTCGCCCCCGATCCCGTTGCGTTTCAAGCCTTCGAGCACGCGGGCTGGCAGCGTGCCGCCCGCGGGTACGACGACGCCTTCGGAAGCCTCACGCGCCAGGCGATCGATCCGCTGCTCGATGCGGCGCAGGTGCGCGCGGGCGCGCGCGTGCTCGACGTGGCGAGCGGCCCGGGCTACGCGGCGGCCGCGGCGGCGCAGCGCGGAGCGCAGGTCACGGCGCTGGATTTTTCCGCTGCGATGGTGGAGATGGCGCGCTCGCAGAACCCGGAAATCGAGTTTCGCGAGGGTGACGCCGGGGCGCTGTCCCTTGCCGATGATTCTTTCGACGCGGTGGTGATGAACTTCGGCATGCTGCATCTTGCGCGGCCGGAGAGCGCGGTGAGCGAGGCGCTGCGGGTTCTGCGTCCCGGCGGGCGCTACGCGTTCACGGTTTGGGCGAAACCGGAGGAGGCGGTGGGTTTCGGGATCATCCTCGACGCGGTGCGGAAGCACGGCAATCCCGATGTTCCGCTGCCGCCGGGTCCGCCGTTCTTCCGCTTCAGCGACGCAGGCGAGTGCGACAAGGTCCTGAAGGTCGCGGGATTCAGGAAAGTAGACGTGCGCAAGGTCCCGCAGGTCTGGCGCTTCAGCGCGTCCGGGCTGCTGTTCGAGGCGTTCCTCGCCGGGACGGTCAGGACGCAGGCGCTGCTGCACGCCCAGTCCGCCCCGGCGCTGGCCGCGATCCGCGACGCGGTCGGCAAGGTCGCCGGCGAATACGAGAACCACGGGACCGTGGAGATTCCCATGCCCGCGGTCCTCGCGGCAGGGGCGAAGCCGTGATCCCCGCCGCGCGGCGCTCCCTGCACTGAGAACCATGAAACGTCTGCACAAATGGCTCGCCGCGCGCGAGACGATCGAGATCGTCGAGGAGGACGGAGTGCGCGTGCTGCAGATCGGCGGCAACGCGATCCAGAGCGCGATGCGCCTGGACGCGCCCGACCGGATCGAGCTCGACTACGTGCGCGCGATGCTGGCGTTTCTCCTCTTTCATCCGGATCCGCGCGAGGTGCTGATGGTGGGCCTGGGCGGGGGCTCGATGGCGCGCTTCATTCACCAGCGCATGCTGCACGCGCGCGTCACGGTGGTCGAGATCAATCCGGGCGTGGTCACGGTGGCGCGGAAATACTTCAACTTTCCCGATGAAGACGGGCGGCTGGAAATCGTGATCGGCGACGGAGCGGAGGCCGTGCCGCGGCGGCCCGCGAGCTGCGACGTGCTCGTCGTGGACGGGTTCGTCAACGGCAGCCCGGCGAAGGATCTGTGCGCGCAATCATTCTACGAGAGCGCTTTCGCCGCGCTGCGTCCCGGCGGCGTGATGGTCGCCAACTTCATGTCCGACGACAAGCGCATCGAAACCTACTGCCGGCGCATCGAGGAGAGCTTCGGCCGCAATCCGGTCCTGCTGCTCGCCGAGGAGGAGGACAATCTCATCGCGTTCGCGCTTCGCGAAGGCCCCCCGCGCATCGCCTGGTCGGATCTCAAGGACCGCGCGCGCGCGGCGCAGCGATTTTTCGGACTGCCGCTCGAAGACTGCCTGGCCGATCTGCGCCGGCGCAATTCCAACACGAGGCAATTTCTGACTCTCTGATGACGACTTCCGAAAAATCCCCGCAGTCTTCCTCCGGTCCGGCGCAGGTCCTGTCGCTCGGCGACGCCACCGCGATCATCGTCGGCCTCATAGTCGGAGCCGGGATTTTCGGCACGCCCTCGATCGTTGCGGGCGCCGTGGAAAGCCCGGCGCTGCTGGTCGCCGTGTGGGTCGCGGGCGGCGTGTTTTCCGTGGTCGGCGCGCTGTGCTACGCCGAGCTCGCGACGGCGTTTCCGTCCGCGGGCGGCGAGTATCATTTCATCGGGCGCGCCTACGGGCGCCCGCTCGCCTTCCTCTACGGCTGGGCGCGCATGACGGTGGTCGTGGCGGGCTCGATCGCGGTGTTCGCGTATCTCTTCGGCGACTACATGTCGCGCGTGATCCCTCTCGGACCGCAGTCCTCGGCGCTCTGGGCGGCGGGGGTGG
>DATHJM010000361.1:0-3979 GCA_035489775.1 Burkholderiales bacterium | reverse complement strand
GGCTCACCAGCGCCGCGCCTGCCCATTGCAAGGTCGGCGGCGCCGTGAAGATCGCGGTCTCGAGCAGATATTCCCAGCTGGCCGCGAACCTGCGCTTGGAAACGACGTACGCAAGACTCGCCGCCTCGCGTCCGCCCGCCGGCAGCACCATGACCGGCTCGCGCGTGGCGAGATCGGCCGCCTGTCCCATGGGCATGGGCTTCACGCCCAGCGGAGCGCCCGAGCGCAGCAATCCGAGGCCGCTCGCGTGGTCGTAGCCGATCAGCGTGGCGGGAACGGTCCTCCCGTCCTGCGTGGTGATCTCGATCGATTCGGCTTCGATCACGATGTAACCGATCGTGACGATGTGCCCGCGATCGTCGATGACGACGCCGCTCCCCTCGCGGCTCGAACCCAGGGTCGCATTGCTGCGGGCGTCGGGAATGGCCTTCATCCTGACCCGCACCACGGCCGCAAGCGTGTCCTCCGCTTCTCTTTCGAGCACCGCCTCGGCCTGTTGGGATTTCTGGGCGCGCGGTCTTTCCCCCGGCTCCTGAGCGACCGCGCCCTCGAATCCAAGCAGGAAGGCCGTCAACGCGGAAAGGATGCGTGCTGCAGTCATTGTGCCGCCCCCTCGAGCTCGCATTGCCCAATTGTCATACTAAACGGCGCCGATTTCCACCGCTGCAACGCCAACTCTCCTCCGGCTCCAAGCGGCGCGCGGCCCGCCCGGTTATCATTTCCCCGTGAACGCCTCGCGCAGCATGAGCCTGTTCCTCAATCTCGGGCACACGCTCGATCATCTGCTCATGCTCATTTTCCCCACCGTGGTGCTCGCGATGAGCGCCGAGCTCGGCCGCGGCTACGCGGATCTCCTGCCGCTCTCGCTCGGCGGCTTTATCGCCTTTGGCGCCTTCTCGATCCCGGCGGGGTGGCTCGCCGACCGCTGGAGCCGCCGGGGCATGATGGTGGTGTTCTTCTTCGGAATCGGCGCCGCGGGCATCCTCACGGGCCTCGCCAGCGGGCCGCTGCAGATCGCCCTGGGCCTCACGCTCGTCGGCGTGTTCGCCGCGATCTATCACCCGGTCGGAATCGCCATGCTGGTCGCAAACCGGGAGAACGTGGGCCGGATCCTCGGGGTGAACGGAGTCTTCGGCAACGTCGGCGTCGCGTTCTCGGCGCTGATCGCGGGCGCGCTCGCCGACGCGATCGGCTGGCGCGCTGCGTTCATCGTTCCGGGCGCGATCGCTCTGGGCGTGGGCGCGGCATTCGTGCTGTTCGCCCGCGAAGCGCAAGGCGAGGCGCCGGCGCGCCGGAGCGGGCACTACAAGCTCTCGCGCGCGGACCTCGCCCGCGTGTTCGCGGTCGTCACGGTCGCCACCGCCTGCGGCGGCGTGATCTTCAACGCCACGACCATTTCCATGCCCAAGGTGTTCGACGAGCGCCTCTCGGCGCTGACCCACTCGACCTTCGGCATCGGCATGCTCGTGTGCGGCGTCTATCTGGTCGCCGCGATGGCGCAGCTCTGCGTGGGCTGGTGGCTCGACCGCCGCTCGCTCAAAGCGGTGTTCGTTCCCGTGGTCGCGCTGCAGGTGCCCTTGCTGCTTCTCGCCGGAACGACGGAGAACTACCTGATGCTGCTCGTCGCGGTGGCGATGATGTTCTTCGTGTTCGGGCAGATCCCGATCAACGACGCCATGATCGCGCGCTACACCGCGGAAGAATGGCGCGCGCGCGCCTACGCAGTGCGCTACGTGGTCTCGTTCGGGGCGAGCGCTCTCGCCGTGCCGCTCGTCGCCTGGGTCTACAAGTCGAGCGGGGACTTCAGGCTCCTGTACTACGTGCTGGGAACGCTGGCTCTGGTCACCTTTGCGGCGGCCCTGCTGTTCCCCGCCGAGGAAGAGAAAGCCGCTGCAAAAGAAATGGCGGCCTAGTTCGCCAACCTGCGAGGAGGGATCGACCATGAAATCAGTGCACGTCCTGGCGCTGTGTGCGCTCTTGCCGGCCGGCGCGGCAAGCGCGCAAACGATAGGCATCGTCACCACCCCGGCCGGGTCCTTCTCCAATTCCGCCGGGCAGGCGATCGCCAAAGTGCTCGTCGACAAGGCCAGGCTTCGAACCGTCGTCCAGGCGCAGGCGAGCACGGGATTCGACGAAGTGGAAAGCGGCTCGGCGGATTTCAACGTGTCGAACTCGTTCGACGCGACTTTTTTCGCGGACGGTACGGGCGAATACCAGGGCCAGGGGAAGCACCCGGTCATGCGCTACGCCGGCGCGCTCATCCCGTACCGCGTCGCCATGCACGTGCGCGCCGACTCCGGCATCAAATCGATCACCGATCTCAAAGGCAAGCGCGTCTCGAGCGATTTCAACGCGCAGAAGACCATTGCGCGCATCATCGAGGCCCACCTCGCGAATGCCGGACTCACTTACAACGACGTGACCAAGGTCCCGGCGCCGAACGTCGTGCGGCAGGCGGAAGACTTCATGAGCGGCAAAGTCGACGTGATGTTCTTCGCGCTGGGCTCTCCGCAGGTAAAGCAGGCGCACGCCAGCGTGAGCGGCGGTGTCCGGGTTCTGGAAGTCAATACGGCGCCCGATGCGATCGGGCGGGTGCAGGCCCTTCTTCCCGGCGCGTATGTCATCGAGGCCGGGCCAAAACCGCCGGTCGAAGGCGTCACCAAGCCGACGAACCTGATCGCCTTCGACATGGTGCTGATCACCAACGCCAAAGTGTCCGATGACGTCGTGTACAGGGTGGCGAAGGCCCTGCACGACGGCAAGGAGGACCTGGTCGCGACATTCCCTCCGTTCGCGCTCTTTCAGCCGCAGAACATGGCAAAACCGCTGCAAGGCGTTCCGTTTCACGCAGGGGCAATGAAGTACTACAGGGAAATCGGCCTGGCGAAGTGACGTGCGCGCGCCGCTTTGCGGCGCTTGCGCACGTCATCCCCGCGAAAGCGGGGATCCAGATTGCCTCCAATGCCGACGATGCGAAGACTCTGGGTTCCCGCTTTCGCGGGAACGACGGCACCGCGCTAAGTCACATCCAGCACCGGCAGAATCAGCTGCGACGGATGGCCGGCGTCGTGGTGAATCGTGTCGCTGCCGATCTTGTCGGGGCGATAGACGTGGAAGAACAGCCCGTCGGTGATCGGCGAATCTCCGCAGGCGATCTCGACGCGGACGCGGCTGCCTTTCTGGAAGCGCCAAGCGATCGCCATCAGGGGAATCTCGAGCGCGTAGACCGTGCCGGGGGTGAGCGGCCTGGGGCTCGCGTGCGTGTAATGCGGGACGTCCTCGGTGCTGCGCGCCGCATCGCGGTCCATCGCGTGCGAGGCCCGCAGCCAGCCTTTGGTCACGATCACATAGCGCGGCTGGATTGCCTTCGCGCGCTCATCGGGCGCCTGGGGAAATTGCTCGGAAATCTTGACGTGGAAATCCATGTCGTTGCGGGTCGAAGAGGCGTGCAGGATCGCCTTGCCGTGGCCGGCGACTTCCATGTCCGCCTCGAGCGGCGCACTGGTGAAAGTCAGCACCGCAGCCGCGGGATCGGGGCCCTGCGGTCCGACCGCGACCACCCCCAGCACCCAACGCGCATGCGGATAGGCGTAAGTCGTGCTCCCGCCGTCCGCTCCGGGAGGCGCGCTTTGCAGTGAGCCGTCGTTGAGCGAGGCGACGGACCCGCTCGGTCCTTTCGCAAGATGGAACTTCACCTTGCGGGTGCCCGGCGGCGGCCAGGAATCGAACGAGCGCGCCACCCCGGTGTTTTTCACGACGTATTCGACGTTCGGGCGCTGGTCGTAGCCCGTCTTCCCGCCCTTCAGGTGCTTGTCGTAGAAGGGCAGCAGGAATTTCTTGTGGAATTCGATGTTGTTGAAATCGATCTGCGAAGTGACCGCGTTCGCCGTGCCGGTGATGAAGAGCTTCTTCGGCCCCTGGACCTTGTGGTAGCCGAGGATGTTTCCGGCCAGATGCAGCTCCATCTTCGCCCACACGC
>DATHJM010000360.1:0-5306 GCA_035489775.1 Burkholderiales bacterium | reverse complement strand
TGGAGCCGCCGCCCGCGGCCACGGTGTGGATGGCCAGCATCGGGGCGCGCATCCGCACGCCGGCGACCTGCGTCTCGTACTCGCGCTCGAACTCGCCGGCGAAGTGCGACACGTCGGTGGAGGTGCCGCCCATGTCGAAGCCGATGGTCTTGGTGAAGCCCGCGTCCGCGGCCGTGCGGGCCATGCCGACGATCCCGCCGGCCGGGCCGGACACGATCGAGTCCTTGCCGCGGAAGCCCGCCGCGTCGGTCAGCCCGCCGTTGGACTGCATGAACAGCAGCCTGACGCCCTTCAGCTCGGCCGCGACCTCGGTCACGTAGCGCTGCAGGATGGGCGACAGGTAGGCGTCCACCACCGTGGTGTCGCCCCGGGAGACCAGCTTCATCAGCGGGCTGGTCCGGTGCGACTCCGACACCTGGGTGAAGCCGGCCGCGCGGGCGAGGTCACCGATCCGCGCCTCGTGCTCCGGGTAGCGGTAGCCGTGCATGCAGACCACGGCGGCGGCCCGGTACCCGTCCGCGTGGGCCCGGGCCAGCTCCGCGATTTTCTGCTCGTGCTCCCGATGCCGGTAACCGTGCATGAGGACGATCGCGGCCGAGCGGTAGCCCTCGCGATATGCCGATTCGAGATCGCGCCGGGCCCGCTCGGAATCGAGCGGAACCAGCACCTGCCCCCGGGCGCCGATGCGCTCCTCCACCTCGACGACTTTCGCATACAAAAGCTCGGGCAGGACGATGTGCCGGTCGAAAATCCGGGGCCGGTTCTGATAGGCGATGCGCAGCGCGTCGCGAAAGCCGCGCGTGATGAAGAGCACGGTGCGTTCGCCCTTGCGCTCCAGGAGCGCGTTGGTGGCGACGGTGGTTCCCATCTTCACCGCCTCGATGCTCCCGCCGGGGATGGTCGCGCCGGGGGAGACCCCGAGCAGCTCGCGTATTCCGGCGATCGCGGCGTCGCGGTAACGGCCGGGATTTTCAGAGAGCAGCTTGTGAGCGACGATGCGGCCGTCCGGGCGAAGCGCGACGATATCGGTAAACGTGCCGCCGCGGTCGATCCAGAACTGCCATTTGCCCGCGGCCGCTCGCGGAGTCATTCGACCGGCTCGACCGCGAACGCCCGGGGCTTGTCGCCGCGTTGCCAGGTTTCCCACATGGTCCTGTAAGCCGACTCGATGTGACGGCGGAACCGGTCCGTGTCGAAGAGGGATGCCGAGGCTCGATTGCGCCGGAGCCTCGCCCGCAGCTCTCCCAGGAGCCGGTCCCCGCGCGCCAGCTTCAGGGCGAGGGCCTGGTATTCCTCCAGGCTGGCGGTCACCAGTTCCGGCAGTCCCACCGCGTGCAGCAGGCTGCCTGCCACGCGGCCTGCGAAGGTCGATCCTGCGCAAGTCAGGACCGGCAGTCCCGCCCACAGCATGTCGCCCGTCGTTCCGTGCCCGTTATAGGGCAGGGTGTCCAGGCAAAGATCCGCCAGGCTGCAGCGCGCGCGGTATTCGGCCGCGCCGATCCGCGGCGCGAATACCAGCCTGGCCGGATCGACGCCTCGGGCGCGCGCTTCTCTTCGCAGGTTCTCCGCTGCCGCGCCGTTGTCCTCCAATATCCACAAGACGCCCCCCGGCACCTGCGTGAGAAGGCGCATCCAGACATCGAACATCGCCGGCAGGATCTTGTAGCTGTTGTTGAAGCAGCAGAAGACGAAGCCTTTTTCGGGCAGACCGGCCTCGGCCCGGGTCGGCGTGCGTCCGGCGACCTTTCTCCTGGAATCGTTTGCCTGATAGCACCCGGGGAGGGTGACAATTCTCTCCGAGTAGAACTTGTGGTGCTCTTCCGGGACAACGAACTTGTCCGCGAGGACATAGTCGATCAGGTCCGCTCCCAGGGTCCCGGGATAACCGAGATAACCGACCTGGACCGGAGCGGGGCGGCGCGCGAGGATGCCCGGCCGGGAATATCGGGTGTAGCCCATCAGGTCTACCGCGATGTCCACTTCCAGATCCCGCAGCACCTTCGCCGCATCGGAATCTCCCCTGGCGCGGACATCGAGGAACCGGTCGAACCCCCTCGCGAGCCTGGCTCGCATCTCGCTCCCGTCGTCGACGCCGAAGGAAGCGCCGATGACCTCGAACTTCGAGCGATCGTGGAGCTCGACGACCTCCGCAATGCAGTACGCGACGGCGTGTTCGCGAAAATCGCCGGACAGGTACGCTACCCGGATCCTGGAATGCCCGCGTCGCCCTTCCTTCCACGGCTGCGACAGGTTGTCCCGTACCCTGTCCTCGAAAAAGCGCTCCGCGCAAAGCCTCTGCTCCCCGGGATCCTGCGAAACCGCGACCAGCGTGAACGGTTCGGTCAACGACTGCCTTTTCCGGACTCCGCTTCTCAGACCTTCGATGCGAGAATCCAGTCCTTCCCAGCGGCAGGTCCCCAGTTCGCTCCATAGCAGAGCCCCCAGGGTGTACTTGTGAGCGGGATCTATCTCCAGCGCTCTTTGAAAGGACGTGATCGCCTCGTCATGACGCGAAAGCGCCTGCAGGGAGATGCCGAGATTGTGGTGGGCTTCCGCCGAGTCCGGCATGAGAAGAATCGCCTTCTGAAAGTGCGCGACGGCCTCCTCGAGGCGGCCGTGCTCCTGGCAGGCCGCACCCAGATGGACAAGCGCCTCGATGTCATCGGGTTTGATCGAGAGCGCCTTCTGGAGGCAGGTGATCGCTTCGTCGAGGCGCTGCTGTGCTCGAAAAATCATGCCGAGACTCGCATGCGCAGCGGCATTGTCGGGGTTGAGCGAGATCGCGCTTTGAAAACACGCCGCCGCCTCGTCGAGCCGGCCCTGCTCCTGATAGGTGAGCCCCAGGTTGTTGTGGACCTCGAAATCGTCCGGCGCGATCCGCAGCGCGTACTCGTAGCTCGCTATTGCCTCGTCGAAACGCCCCAGCTCCCTCAAAGCATGTCCGAGGTTATTGTGTGCCTGCGAAAGACCGGGCTGGAGCTCCATCGCTTTCCTGAAGCGCGGAATCGCCTCCTCGTACCGGCGCAGATTCGTCAGCGCATTTCCCAGATTGAGGTGCGTTCCCGCGGAGCGAGGGTCGCGCTCGACCGCCGAGGCGAGCACGGCCAAGGCCTCTTCGTGTCGGGATTGCTGCATCAGGGAAATCGCGAGGAGGTCATACGCGTCCGCGAGTTTCGGAAACGCCTTTACTTCCGCTTCCAGAACGGCCGAGGCGCTCACGGGATCTCCGAGAGCGAGGTAGCAATAGCCGAGGCGAAAGCCGGCCCCTTCCTTGTGAGCTTCGTCAAACGCCTCGCGCAGTGGCGCTACGGCTTCCTGAAAGCGTTGCTGCAGAAACAGGCTCGCGCCCAGAAGGCTCAGCGACTCGTTGTCGCGCGGATTCTGCAGCAGCGCGGCTCTGGCGAATTCCTCCGCCGGCCGGGGTTCGTTGCGCTCGATCGCCTTCCAGCCCGCGGCAAGCTGATTGCGCTGTCTTTCGGCTTTTCCCATCAGTGGCATCCGATGGATAATGGGAACCTCCGGATGAACGCGAAGTATCGCACACGCCTATCCGCCAATGCCTGCCGGTTGACGCACCCCTCCCCCTCTGACAAACTCGATTGTCCCGTCCCAGAGGAGGAGCCCATGGCAACCCAAAAGCTCGCCGTCGCGGCGTTGGCTCTCGGCTTGGCCAACGGCGTAGCGATCGCGCAAACCAAGTGGGATCTGCCGACCGCCTATCCCGCCTCCAATTTCCACACCGAAAACATCGTCGAATTCGCCGCGGACGTCGACAAGGCCACCGGCGGCAAGCTCAAGATCCAGGTGCATCCGAACGCGTCGCTCTTCAAGGCGCCCGAGATCAAGCGCGCCGTGCAGGGAGCTCAGGCCCAGGCCGGCGAGATGCTGTGGGTCAACTACGAGAACGAGAACGCCTTGTTCGGAATCGACGGCGTGCCGTTCCTCGCGACGAGTTACGGCGATGCGATGAAGCTGTGGAAGGCATCGCGAAAACCGCTCGAAGAACAACTCGCCAAGCAGGGCCTCAAGGTGCTGTTCTCGGTCCCCTGGCCGCCACAGGGCATCTATTCCAAGCGGCAGATCAATTCCGTCGCGGACATGAAGGGCCTCAAGTGGCGCGCTTACAGCCCCGCGACCGCGCGGATCGCCGAGCTCGTCGGGGCGCAGCCGATCACGATCCAGGCGGCCGAGGTCACGCAGGCGCTCGCCACCGGCGCGATCGACTCGATGATGACTTCGGGGGCGACCGGCTACGACACGAAAGTGTACGAGACGGTCAAGAATTTCTACGACACACAGGCCTGGCTGCCCAAGAACGTCGTCATCGTCAACCAGAAGGCGTTCGACGCGCTCGACAAGACCGCGCAGTCGGCGCTGATCAATGCCGCCGCGGCGGCCGAGACGCGCGGCTGGAGGCTGAGCGAGGAGAAGACCAACTGGTATCTCGATCAGCTCAGGAAGAACGGCATGAACGTGGCTGCGCCGAGCCAGGCTCTCAAGGCCGACCTGAGAAAAATCGGTGACGCCATGCTCGAGGACTGGCTGAAGAAGACCGGCGGCGACGGCAAGGCCGTCGTGGACGCCTACCGCAAGATGTGACCTTCGCAGCGAAGCTGAGCGAAGGTCATCCCCGCGAAAGTGGGGATCCAGTGCGCCGCCTCCTCGATTTTCTCTACGACGCCGCGGGATACCTCGCGGCGTTTTTCGTTTTCGCGATCTTCGCGGTCATGATCGGCCAGACCGTCATGCGCGAGCTCGGTCTTCGCACCGGCGGCAGCGACGACCTCGTGGCCTGGTTCTGTGCCGCCTCGGCTTTCCTTGCCATGGCGCACACCTTCCGCTGGGGCGATTTCGTCCGCGTCACGCTGCTTCTGGAACACCTCGGCCCGCGCGCGCGGCATGCGTTCGAAATCGCCTCCCTCGCCATCGCTGCATGCGCCATCGGCTACCTCGCCTTCTGGGCCTGCCGCTTCGCCTACGAGAGCTGGCAATTCCACGACATGGCGAACGGCCTGCTCGTCATTCCCCTGTGGGTCCCGCAGATGAGCTTCGTCGCCGGCGCGCTGCTTTTCTTCCTCGCGGTCGTCGACGAGCTGCTGCGGGTGCTGCGGGGAAGCAAGCCGGTCTACGTGACCGCCGCCGAGGAGCGCCATGCGCGCGGCGACTTCAGCGAGGATATTTGAATGCAAGTCTTTCTTCCGATTCGGGGGATCAAAAAGGGGGTGTGCCCCCTTTTTCGTCATTGACCAGTGGAACTGATCGAGATCGGCGGCCTGCTGCTCGTCATCATGATGGTGTGCAGCAGG
>DATHJM010000359.1:0-7449 GCA_035489775.1 Burkholderiales bacterium | reverse complement strand
CGCGCCTATGCCCTTGTAGACGAATTTCTGCACGCGCTTTCCTTCGTAAGTCTCGGTGGTGTAGAGGTTGCCCTTGGAATCGGTGGCGATGCTGTGCACCCCGTAGAACTGGCCGGGCTGGCGCCCGCCGTCTCCGAAGTTGGAGATTTCCTCGAGCGTGTCGCGCAGGATGATGCGCACCTTCTCGTTCTGGCCGTCTGCGAGGAACATGAACCGCTGCTCGCGGTCCTTCGAGAAGGTGATGTCCCAGGCCGAGCCCGAAGCGAGCGTCTCCTTGGCGTAGAAGCCTTCCTTCACGAACGTCCCGTCCGGGCGGAATACCTGCACGCGGTCGCCCTGGCGGTCGCACACGTAGATGAGACCGTCGTTGGAGCGTTCGACGCAGTGCACCGGGTTGCGGAACTGCTGGGCCGGCGGCGCTTTCGGGTCGTAGTTGCCCATGGGAGCGTCGCTCGGCTTGTTGCCGTACGCACCCCAGTAGCGCTTCATCTTGCCGGTATCGGCGTCGACCACGGCCACGCGTTTGTTGAGATAGCCGTCGGCGATGTACGCTTCGTTGGTCTTGGGGTCGACCCAGATCTTCGCAACCCGCCCGAAGTTCTCGGGGTCGTTGCTGCCGCCGTTCTTGCCGTAGCGGCCCAACTGCATCAGGAATTTCCCCTCCTTGGTGAACTTCAGGACCTGCGCGTCGCCCTTGCCGTTGCCGCCGAGCCAGACGTTGCCCTTGTAATCGACGTGCACGCCGTGCGCACCTTCCGGCCACTCGTAGCCCGGGCCCGGGCCGCCCCAGGATCTCACCAGGTTGCCGGCCTGATCGAACACCACTATGGGCGGGGCCGTACGGCAGCACTCGGAGATGGGAGGCTTCAGCTCGAGCCCTTTTTCGTTGTCGTGCAGCCCCCCGGCGCCGCGATGAATGACCCAGACGTGGTCCTGCTCGTCGACCCACACTCCGATGGTCCAGCCGAGCAGCCAATGATTCGGCAAAGGCTTCGGCCATAAGGGGTCCACTTCGAACATCGGCGCCTGGACGGTGGGTCCCTGGGCGCCGGACCTGCTGTCGAGCAGGGCCTGGCAGGCTCCGAGCGCGACGAGGATTGAAACGAATGCCGCGGCGATGTAAAGGTTGCGCTTCCCCTCCTTGCCTTTCTCCTCCTTGCTTCTCATTGGCTTTCCCCTTTTCCGTTGTAAGCTGCGCAGCCACTATGCTCGACGCTGGGAAAATCCTTGTCAACAGCTTCAATCGGCGCATGAGGGTCCCGCCGGTGGCGGCGTTGATTCTCGCGCTCGCCTTGCCGGCGGCGGCTCACGACATCCCGGCCGATGTGAGGGTGAATGCCTTCGTCAGGCCGGAAGGGCAGCGGCTGAGCCTGCTCATTCGCGTGCCGCTGAAAGCCATGCGCGAAGTGGATTTTCCACGGCGCGGTGCGGGCTTCCTCGATCTCGCGCGCGCCGACGCCGCGCTGCACAACGCGGCAACGCTGTGGATATCCGACAACATCGAGCTGTACGAGGGCGACGTCCGCCTCGCTCACCCCCGGCTTGTCGATGCCCGGGTGTCCCTGGAGTCCGACAAATCCTTCGCGTCCTACGAGCAGGCGCTCGCGCACGTCACCGGCCCGCGGCTGCCGGGCAAGATGGAGCTGTACTGGGAACAGGGACTGCTCGACGTCCTGTTCGATTATCCGATCGGGTCGGACCGCTCCGACTTCTCGATCCGGCCCCGGCTCGAGCGCCTGGGGCTGCGAACCACGGTCGTGCTCCGCTTCCTGCCCGCCGCCGGCGTCGTTCGTGCCTTCGACCTGCACGGGGACCCGGGCCTGGTCAGGCTCGATCCCCGGTGGCATCAGGCCGCCTGGCGCTTCGTCGAGTCGGGATTCCTTCACATCCTGGAGGGCACCGACCATCTGCTGTTCCTGCTTTGCCTGGTGATCCCGTTCAGGCGCTTCGGGCAGCTCGTCCTGCTGGTCACTTCGTTCACCGTCGCGCACTCGATCACCCTGATCGCGTCCGCCTACGACCTCGGGCCGGATGCGCTATGGTTTCCCCCGCTCATCGAAACGCTGATCGCGATTTCCATCCTGTACATGGCGATCGAGAATGTCCTCGGCAGCAACGTGGGGCGCCGCTGGTTGATCACGTTCGGGTTCGGCCTGGTCCACGGCTTCGCTTTCTCGTTCGCGCTCCGCGAGACGCTGCAGTTCGCCGGATCCCATCTGTTGACGTCGCTGCTTTCTTTCAATCTGGGCGTCGAGCTCGGGCAGCTGCTCGTGCTGGTGCTCCTAATCCCCGCGCTGGAAATCCTGTTCCGGTTCGTCGTCGCCGAGCGCCTGGGAACGATCATTCTCTCGGTGCTGGTGGGCCACACTGCCTGGCAT
Organism: Burkholderiales bacterium; assembly: GCA_035489775.1. GTDB lineage: Bacteria > Pseudomonadota > Gammaproteobacteria > Burkholderiales > SG8-39 > VBDM01. The sequence goes on along the minus strand of DATHJM010000359.1, from coordinate 5,071 downwards.
TGGCTGACCGAGCGCGCGGACCGCCTGAGCCAGTTCCCCTGGCCGGCGTTCGACGCCTCGCAGCTGGCGGTCGCCATCCGTTGGCTGATGCTGGTGCTGATACTTGCGGGCCTCGCCTGGTTCGCGCGCGGCGCGCTACGCCGGAGAGAGCAGCGGCGCCAGCGCCAATCGACCCCGGTTCCCAAGTAAGGGCTACACTTACGAGGAAGAGCCCATTCGGGGCCGGCAGGAAAGGGGTGCCATGACCAAGCGAAGAAAAGCCAACGGGCGCGCGCGGCCGATCAGGACGAAGCGCGACTACAAGGGCGCGTCAATCGTGGCCAAGCGCCTGTCCAGTCAAGCCGACCGGGATTCCGCCGCCGAACTGCGCCTGCAATCGCTGCTCCGGCAAATGGATGAGTTCGACGACCTCGAGGAAGACATCGAGGGCGACTCCCCGGAGGACTACTCGGGGCCTCGCAGGCGCTGGTCGGACAACGACTCAGGCGACAACTGACCGCCTGCCGGGGAACGCCGACGCGGAGCACGCCGCCCGCTCAGTCCAGCCTGCGGTTCTTCGCATTCCAGTTCTGCTCGAGATTGGCGATCAGCGCAGGGCTGAAGTGGCAGTACGCCTGTTCGCGCGCATACATGGCGAAATAGTTCCGGAACAGATCGAGCGGCTCCTGCGCGATACGGAAAGCGCGCCGGTTCGCGGCGGCGCTCACCACGCCCGACCCGGTCAGCTTTTCGACGACGCGCTCGATCGCGCCGTCCATGTCCGCCTGCGCAACCACTTCGTCGCAGATCAGCCGTCCCTCGGGGCTGTCGCACTCGAACCGGCGCTCGGCCATGATGGCCTGGCGCGCAATGCGGTCTCCGGTGAAACGCGGCAGGCGCAGGTTGGCTGCGCCGGGGATGATGCCCTCCTTGCGCGCGGGCAGGCTCATGAACGCGCCCTGCGCCGCAAGCACGTAGTCCATGACCAGCAGGTACTGGCAGTGCCCCCCGATGGCGAATCCCTCCACCATCGCGATCCAGGGCTTCTCCTGCGTTGTCCCGGTGACGTCGTCCGGAGTCGCGTCGGGACGCGCCAGACCGCGAAAGATCTTGTTCACGATTCCCAGATCGCGCTGCAGGTACCAGATGAACGGCACCTTGCCGTGGTACAGATGCGTGAGGTTGATGCCGCTGCCGAGCACGCGGCGCCCCTGATGCTTTGCGCTCTGCACGGTGTCCCCGCGCAGCACGCAGATCTGGGTGCGCGCATCGAGGATCGCCAGATCGACCGCGATCTCGGCGGCGTCGAGAGTGGTGTCGTCCTCGGCATTCAGATGGCGCGGGTTCTTCTGGATCACGAAGGAAGCCTTGCCCTTGCGGACAACCTCCGCCGCGCCGAGATCGACGCGTCCGCTTTTTTCCAATTCGGAGAATCGTTCGGCGGTCTTGGCGTGGGGAAGCAGCATCGCGTGGCAGAGGTGGCGCCCGGCGTGCTGATTCGCCAGCACCGCCGAGACGAAAATCCCCTGATCGATCTCCACGCCCTCCTTGTCGCGCTGCAGGAGTGCTGACTCGGCCGCGACCTGCACGCGCGACGGAACGAGCCCTGAAACCAGCGCCGCCGCGTCGTACACCAGCTGCTCGACGCGGATGAATCGCGAGCGTGCCTGCGTGAGCCGGTCGTAGATCTCCCCGGCGTGAGCGGCGAGGAAACGGCTGCGCGCCGCGCGTGCTTCGCGCTTGATTTGCTCGGCCGCTGCCGCCTGCTCCGCGTTGCGCCCGGGTTTCGCGGGCAGGCGCGCGAGCAGCGCCGCGCTCTGCTCCCAGAATCGAGAGTAGCGAGCGCAATCGCCGGCAAAATCGCCGGTGTCCCGCGGCGGTTCCTCTCGAGCGGATGCTTCAGTGGACGTCAAGTTTTGGGTCGCTTGTCGATGACGCGAACCGCCTTGCCCTGCGAGCGCTGAACGGCGCCCGGTTCGACGACACGCACCTTGGTGCTCACGCCGATGTATCCCTTGATGCTCCGCTCGAGGTCCTGCTCGACGGCCACTTTGGCCTCCGCCAGCATCTCGGCCCGGCGCTCGACCAGCACGTCGAGATCGTCCAGGTGTCCGTCGCGGCGGACCTCGAGCACGTAATGCGGCGAGAGACTGTCGTTCTTCAGCAGGATTTCCTCGATCTGAGAGGGGAATACGTTGACGCCGCGGATGATCAGCATGTCGTCGGTCCGCCCGGTGATGCGCGCCATCCGTCGCATGGCGCGCCCGGTGCCGGGCAGGAGCCGCGTGAGGTCGCGCGTCCGAAAGCGCACTACTGGCATCCCGACCTTGGTGAGGGAGGTGATCACCAGCTCGCCGTCTTTTCCCTCGGGCAGAACGGCGCCGCTCTGCGGATCGATGACCTCGGGGTAGAAGTGGTCCTCCCAGATCGTCAGTCCGTCACGGGTCTCCACGTGCTCGCTTGCAACTCCCGGGCCGATCACTTCCGACAGCCCGTAGTGGTTGAGCGCGGCCAGCCCGAGGCGCTTCTCGATCTCGTCACGCATGCTCTCGCTCCAGGGCTCGGCGCCGAATATGCCGGCGCGCGCCGAGCACTGAGCCGGGTCGAGACCCTGGCGCACGAACTCGTCCGCGATCACCAGCGCGTAGGACGGCGTGCACATGAGTATGTCGGGCTTGAAATCGCACATCAGCTGCACCTGCCGCTCGGTCATGCCGCCGCTCACCGGGACGACGGTCGCGCCCAGCGCTTCGGCGCCGTAGTGCGCGCCCAGGCCCCCGGTGAAAAGGCCGTAGCCGTATGCGATGTGGACGATGTCGGTGGAGCGTCCGCCGGCCGCGCGGATCGAGCGCGCCATCACCGCCGACCAGGTTTCGATGTCCTCCCTGGTGTAGCCGACTACGGTGGGCTTGCCGGTGGTGCCGCTCGAGGCATGGACGCGCACGATTTCGTCCATGGGTACCGCGAACATGCCGAAGGGATAATTGGCTCGCAGGTCGGTCTTGGTGGTGAACGGAAACCTCGCGAGGTCCGCGGGATCCTTCAGATCGCCGGGGCGGACGCCCGCGGCGTCGAAGGCCTTCCGGTAGTGCGGCACCTTTTCGTACGCGTGCTTGAGCGACCCCCTTAGCCGATCCCGCTGCAAGGCGCGCAGCTCATCGACGCTCGCCTTCTCGATCGGCTCGAGTTGGTCCATCGCGCGCATCATTTCATGAAACCCGGGAGCCAGGTGGCAAGTTGGGGGAAGGCGACGATGATCGCGAGCAGCGCGACGAGCGCCACGTTGAACGGGATCACCCCGCGGAACACCGTGCCTATCGTCAGGTGGCGCAGCAGGCTTTTCACGACGAAGATGTTCATCCCCACCGGCGGGCTGATGAGCCCGATCTGCACGACGATCACGATGATGATGCCGAACCAGATCGGGTCGAATCCGAGCGCGGTCACGACCGGGAAGAAAAGCGGCACCGTGAGGAGGATCATCGACAGCTCCTCCATCGCCGTGCCGAGCACCACGTAGACCGCGCAGATCGCCACGATCACGAGAATCGGGTGCACCGCGAACTGGGTGACGAAGCCCTTCAGGTCCGAAGGCATCGTGGTGTAGTTGATGAAGTTCGCGAAGATCAATGCGCCGATCAGGATCATGAACAGCATCGAGGTGGTGCGCACGCTCTCGATCAGGACCTCGACGAACACCTTCCAGGTGAGCGCGCGGCGCGCCAGCGCGAACACCAGCGCGCCCCCCGCGCCGATTCCCGCGCCCTCGGTCGCGGTGAACACGCCCGCGTAGATCCCGCCGATCACCACGAGGAACAGCGCAACCACCGGCCAGACGTGCCTGATCGCCTCGAGGCGCGCCGCCCAGGAGCTGCGCTCGCCCGGCGGGCCGGCCAGCGGATCGCGCCAGGTCATCCACGCGACGGCGAGGCACAGGAGCACCGTCGCGACGATACCCGGGAAAATGCCGGCCGCGAACAGCTTGCCGATGTTGGTCTCGGTCATGATGCCGTAGATCACCATGATCACCGAAGGCGGGATCAGGATGCCGAGCGTGCCTCCCGCGGCGATGGAGCCCGCGGCGAGCGTGTCCTTGTAGCCGAACTTGCGCATCGACGGGTACGCCACCTTGGCGAAGGTCGCGGCAGTAGCGATCGAGGACCCGCAGATCGCCCCGAACCCCGCGCAGGCGACGATGGTGGACATCGCGAGCCCGCCGCGCTTGTGGCCGAGAAAGGTATAGGCGGCGTGGTAGAGCTCCTCGGACATGCGCGCGCGCACCACGAAGTTGCCCATGAGGATGAAAAGCGGAATCACCGACAGCGTGTACGCGAGCCCGGTCTCATAGGTGGTCTGGGCGATCATCGATGCGGCCGCGCCGAAATTCACCTTCAAGGCGAAGCCGAAGAATCCCACGATCCCCATGGCGAAGGCCATCGGGACACGCATGAAGGCAAGCAGCAGAAAAGCCGCGAGCCCGATCAATCCTTCGGTCATGCGCCCGGCCCCTCGCCTTCGCCGGGAATGTGGCGATGTGGCCGGCGCAGGAGCGTCACGAGAAGAGCCACCGCAGTGAGCGCCATGAGAATGGCCATCGCGCAGGTCAGCCAGGAAAGCTTGAACTGCAACTGCGAGGTGGTCTCGCCCGCACGCTCGAGGGCCCCGGCGCGCAGCCACAGGCGCCAGGAAAGATAGCCGGTGCAGGCCGCACCGATGAGCGACGCGAGGGCGTGCTGGATGCGGAACAGCCAGTCCGGCGTCACCGAATCGAACAGATCGACGGTGATGTGGTCGCCGCGCAACGTGACAAGCGGCAACCCTGCGAAGATAAGCGACGCGAGCAGCACCTCGGTGAGCTCGAAACCGCCGGTGAGCGGCTTGTTCAGGAAATAACGCCCGACGACGTCCACGCAGGTGAGCAGCATCAGGCAGAGCATCACCGCAGCAGCGACGTAGCCGAGCGGCGGCACGACCGCGCGGTCGAACCAGTCCAGCGGAAGACGCCGCGGCCGGCCGGGTTCGTTCATGCCCTTGGACAAGCTCAGGGCGAACCGTCCTTTTGAACCGCTCTTACTTTCTCTGAAGACCGGCG
>DATHJM010000358.1:0-4688 GCA_035489775.1 Burkholderiales bacterium | reverse complement strand
CCGCGAAGGCGATCATGGGAAAGGCCGGGGTGCCGCTCGTACCGGGCTATCACGGCGGCAATCAGGCTCCCGACTTTCTTCTCGACGAGGCCGAGCGCATCGGGTTTCCGGTCCTCATAAAGGCCGCGGCCGGCGGCGGCGGCAAGGGCATGCGCGTCGTCGAACGGAAAGCGGACTTCGACGCGGCCCTCGCCGCCTGCCGGCGCGAAGCCTCGTCGGCTTTCGGAGACGAGCGCGTGCTGCTGGAAAAAAATCTCGAGCGCCCGCGGCACATCGAAATCCAGGTGTTCGCCGACCGGCACGGAGGTTGTGTCCACCTTTTCGAACGCGACTGCTCGGTGCAGAGGCGCCATCAGAAAGTGCTCGAGGAAGCTCCGGCTCCTGGCATGGCCGAAGGGCGCCGGCGGGAGATGGGCGAAGCCGCCGTGCTTGCATCGAAAGCCGTCGGATACGTCGGCGCGGGAACGGTGGAATTCCTCGTCGATCGCACGGGCGCGTTCTTTTTCATGGAGATGAATACACGGCTTCAGGTCGAGCATCCGGTCACCGAAATGATCACCGGCATCGATCTGGTGGAATGGCAGATCCGGATCGCCGCGGGCGGTGAGCTCCCGGTCGCCCAGAAGGACTTGCGCATCAGCGGCCACGCAATCGAAGCGCGCGTCTACGCCGAGGATCCGCGCCGCGACTTCCTCCCGGCTTCGGGCCGCATCGTGCATCTGCGGCTGCCAGCGGAGTCGGAGAACGTGCGCGTGGACACGGGCGTGAGATCGGGCGATGAGATCACTGCCTACTATGACCCCATGATCGCCAAGCTCATCGTCCGGGATCTGCATCGCCCAGCGGCGCTCGTGCGAATGCGCGAGGCGCTCGGGGAATTCGAGGTCGCGGGCCTCGCTACCAATCTCGGATTTCTCTGCCGGCTCGTGCAGGATCGCGATTTCGCCGGTGCCGACTTCGATACCGGCCTGATCGAACGCCACCGCACGGAGCTGCTCGCGCCCCCGGCCCCCGCCGGCGAGGAGGAGCTGGCGCTTGCGACCCTGGCGGTATGGCTGCAGCTCGACGCCGGCTTGCGCCGTGAGGCGCAGCGCTCCGGCGATCCCTTTTCACCCTGGATCCTCGCCGACGGTTGGCGCGCGAACCGGGACGGGGTTCGGGTTTTTGTCTTCCAGGAAGGCGAAAGCCGGCACCTTGTCAATGCACGCCGCCGGGGCGAGGGGTTCGAGCTTGAATTCGCGAGCGGGCGGCGTGACGTCAAGAGCTACCGGCGCGAGGGTTACGCATCGACGCTGCAACTCGAGGATGCCACCGTCGCGGGCAGCGTGGTCCTCCTGGGCAGCCGCATCGAGGTGTTCCGGCCCGGGAGGCATCACACCCTGGAAATGCACGATCCGCTGCATCAGGACCTGGTGCCGGAGCCGCGCGAAGGCGAGCTCTGGGCCCCGATGCCCGGCAAGATCATCGCGATCCTCGTCGGAGCGGGCGATAGGGTCGAGAAGGACTCGCCGCTGCTGATTCTCGAAGCGATGAAGATGGAGCACACCATAAGGGCACCCGCGCGGGGCCGGATCGCGCGGATCCTTTGCCGGGTGGGCGAGCAGGTCGGCGAAGGGGTCGAGTTGATCGAGTTCGAGGCCGAGCCATGAGCCTCCCGAGGAAAGTGAGGATCGTCGAGGTGGGCCCGCGCGACGGCCTGCAGAACGAGCCTGCAAATGTCCCCACCGCCGTCAAGATCGAGCTGATCGAGCGGCTCGCCGACGCCGGGCTGCCGGTCGTGGAGGCGACCGCGTTCGTCTCGCCCAAATGGGTTCCGCAGATGTCCGACAGCGCGGAGGTCTTCGCGGGCATACGCAAGAGGCCGGGCGTGGCTTACCCCGTGCTCGTGCCGAACATGAAAGGCTTCGAGGCTGCGCGCGCCGCCGGCGCGGAGGAGGTCGCCGTGTTCGGCGCTGCCTCCGAAACGTTCAGCCGAAAGAACATCAACTGCAGCATCGAGCAGAGCCTGGAACGCTTCGCCCCGGTCGTCAAGGCCGCGCGGGCACGCAAGATGAGCGTGCGCGGCTACATTTCCTGCGCGGCGGGCTGCCCCTACGAAGGCGAGGTGAAGCCGCAGGCGGTGGCAGCCGTCGCGGAGAAACTCTACAGGATGGGCTGCTACGAGATTTCCCTGGGCGACACGATCGGCGTCGGAACGCCGGGACGCATCCGCGCGATGATCGGGGCAGTCGCAAAAAAAGTCCCGATCGGCAGGCTCGCCGGTCACTACCACGACACCTACGGACAGGCGCTGGCGAACATCTACGCGTCGCTCGAGGCGGGCGTGAGAACTTTCGACAGCTCGGTGGCGGGTCTCGGCGGCTGCCCGTACGCCAAGGGCGCGACCGGAAACGTCGCAACCGAGGACGTGGTCTACATGCTCGATGGCCTCGGGATAGAAACGGGCGTCGACCTGATGAAGGTCCTGCGGACCGGCCAGTTCATCTGTCGCGCTCTCGGGCGCGAGCCGAGCTCGAAGGTGGCGCGGGCACTCGCGGCGAAGGATTCATGAGCCAGGACACACGGACCGGCGGCGACGTTCCGTCGCCGTGCAACAACGTGTGCCGAATGAACCCGGACACGGGCCTGTGTGAAGGCTGCTTTCGCACGCTCGACGAGATCGCCGCCTGGTCCGCCATGAGCGACGCGGGGAAGCGGGCGGTGCTTGCGCAATTGCCCGCGAGACGGACACCGCGATGAAGCTACCCGAAGGCATCCAGGTCATCGAGCGCGGCTGGCTGTCCTCCAATAATATCGTGCTGCACGCGCCGGAAGGCGCCACGCTCGTCGACTCCGGCTACGGTTCGCACGTGCCCCAGACGCTCGCACTGCTCGAGCATGCGTTGGAAGGCAAGGCGCTCGGCAGCCTGGTCAATACACACTGCCACTCCGACCACATGGGGGGAAACGCGGCGATCCAGAAGAAATACGGCTGCAGAACCGGCATTCCGGAAGGCGAGGCGCCGCTCATCGACCGCTGGGACGAGCAGGCGCTGATCCTTGCGATCGCCGATCAGCGCGCTGAGCGCTTCAGCTACGACGACACCTTTCGCGATGGCGACACGCTGCAGATGGGCGGGTTCGACTGGCGAGTGATCGCCGCACCCGGACATGACACGCACGCGGTGATATTCCATTCGCCCGAGGCGCGCGTCCTGATTTCCGGCGACGCGCTCTGGGAAAACGGCTTCGGCGTGGTGTTCCCGCAGCTCTTCGGCCGCGATACCGCGCTCGCCGAGACGCGTGCGACGCTCGAAGCCATCGGCCGGCTGCGCGCGGACATCGTGATTCCCGGCCACGGCCGGCCCTTCGGCGACGCCGGCGCAGCGCTCGAGCGCGCGTTCTATCGGCTGGAGGGATACGAAGAGGACATCACGCGGCTCGCGCGCCACTGCGCCAAGGTGATGCTCTCTTTTGCGCTGCTGGAAAAGCGTTCCATGCCGTTCGCCGAATTGCCGGCCTACGTCGCGCGCGTGCCCATCCTCGCCGAGCTGAACTCGCGCTACCTCGGCATGACGCCGGCGGCGATGTCGGAGTGGCTGGTCAACGAACTCGAGCGCGCGGGCGCCTTGCGCCGCCAGAACGGCATGCTGTACGCGACCGGGAGTTAGCGCCGGCGCGCGCTCCAGCTCGCCACTTCGCGCCCGCCCCTGCGGACCGTTCCGCTGAGAGAATCGCCTCTCACGCGGCCGACCAATTCCACCGGCCCGCGGTCGAGCGCTCCCGGGGGCAGCACCAGGCGCAGTTCCTCGCCGCGAAGCCTGCCGTCGGAAACCGGGACATCGCCTTGCCCGGTCAGCTCGACCGACCCGGAAACAAATTGGAAACTTTGCTGGAGAACGAGCCGGGTTTTCCGTGCTTTTCCCCCCGAACTCAACTCGAAAATCCATTCGCCTTCGACCCGGGCCGGGACGATCCACAGATACACCATGCTCTCCTTGCGCATGCCGACCGTCTTTCCCGGGACGGGGATCGTTTCCTCCGCGTCCGGACGCCACTCGCGCATGTCGTAGTCGTGCGAGACCACGCGCGTGCCCGGTTTCAGCTCTGCCAGGATTTTCGGGCGCAACGCAATGTTTACGTCGGGCAGAAGATAGAGCGTCAGGACGTTCGCCTCGTGGAAATCGGTGTTGAACAGATCCTGCCGCAGAAATTTCACGCGATCGGCTACGCCGAGCCGGCGCGCTTCCTCGTTGGATCGTTGCACCAGGCGCGGGTCGATCTCGACGCCGAACCCTTGTGCGCCGTGCCGTTGCGCGGCGGTGATCATGATGCGGCCGTCGCCCGAGCCGAGGTCGATCACGATATCGCCCGCCTTCACCTGCGCCATGTCCAGCATCCTGTCGACCACCGCTTGCGGGGTCGGCACGTACGGCGTGTCGAGTTCCTTCCCCAGACCTTGAGCGGCTGCGGTGCACGGACAAGCGAGCGCAAGCCATGCCAGTCCGGCGATCAGCCTGCGAAAGGTTTCGACGATCGGCACTGTCATCCTCAAATCACCCCGTCGCCGCGCAGCGCCGCGATCCCGGCGTCGCGATAGCCGGCTTCGCGCAGGATCTCCTCCGTGTGCTCCCCGCGCCCCGGTGCCGGGCGCACGATCGCGAATTCGAATTCGCTGAACTTGACCGGGGGCGCCAGCTGCGGCAACC
>DATHJM010000357.1:0-2441 GCA_035489775.1 Burkholderiales bacterium | reverse complement strand
TCGATCCGCTCGTTCTGCCTGTGGTTCGAGAATCCCTTCACCTGGGACACGTTTTCGGCGGCGGTGCAGGTGCTGACCTCGCTGCGCGGATCCGACCTCCTGCGCGTGAAAGGCCTCGTCAACGTCGCAGGCGAACCCGGGCCGGTGCTCGTGCAGGGCGCGCAGCACGTGTTTCACACCCCGGTCACGCTCGATGCGTGGTCCGGCGAAGACCGGCGCTCGCGCATCGTATTCATCACGCGTAATCTTTCGCGCGAATCGGTCGAAGCGCTCTTCGCCGCCGTAGGGACGCTCTCCGCGCCGCACAACTAGTCAGGGGCCATGCCGCGCACGAAAGTCGTGATCGTAGGTGGCGGCCCGTCCGGCCTGATCCTCGCGATCGAGCTGGGGCGGCGGGGCGTTCCCTGCATTCTCCTCGAGGAAGATCCGGCCTCGCCGACGCTTCCAAAGGCGAACGCCACCACCTCGCGCACGATGGAGCACTATCGGCGCCTGGGCTTCGCCGCGGAAATCCGTGCGCTCGGCCTGCCCGAGGATTATCCACAGGACATCGCCTATTTCACGCGATACACGCGCCATGAGCTGGCGCGGCTGCACGGGCGCAGCCGGCGCGAGGCGGTTGCGGCGCGCGAGGGCGCCGACTCGCGCTGGCCCACGCCGGAGCCCCTGCACCGAGTGCAGCAGATGTATATCGAGGCGGTATTGAAAAAGCAGGCGGAGAGATGGCCGGGAGCGGACGTGCGCTTCGGCTGGCGCGCTCTGGGGCTGCATGAGCACGGGAACAGCGTCCAGGTCGAGGCCCAACAGCTTGCGACGGGCAAGCTCGAGCGGATCGAAGCCGACTACGCGGTCGGCTGCGACGGACCGAGGAGCCTGGTGCGCGAGGCGATCGGCGTGCGCTACGAGGGGCAATCGCGCGAGGAGCGCGACTTTATGGGCGGGAAAATGCTCGCCGTCTATATAAAAGCCCCTGCGTTCTACGAAGTGGTGCGCGCGCCTCGCGCCTGGCAGTACTGGGCCGTGAACCGCGAGCAGCGCGCTCTCATGAACGCGATCGACGGAAAGGCGCTTTGGGTGCTCCACGTGCAACTGCCGCGCGGAGGACAAGCGCCCGCGGACTACGTCCGCGAATCGCTAGTCAGAGCTACCGGCCGCGATTTTCCGTTCGAAGTGCTGGGCATCGCAGAGTGGACCGCGGGCTACACGCTCGTCGCCGAACGCTTCGGCGCGGGGCGCGCGTTCATCGCCGGCGACGCGGCGCACCTGTTCACCCCGACGGGCGGCCAGGGGTACAACACCTCGGTGGACGACGTCTCCAACCTCGGCTGGAAGCTCGCCGCGGTATGCGAGGGTTGGGGCGGGCCGAGGTTGCTCCCGAGCTACCAGAGCGAGCGCAAGCTCGTCGCGCACCGCAATACCCGATTCGCCCGCGCGATGGCGGATTCGATCGGCAACATCGATCTGCCCACGGACCTCGAAGACGAGAATGCGGCCGGAGACGCGGCGCGCGCCGTGCTCGGCGATCGCCTCTACCGGCATGCCGCGACGGAATTCGACATCCCGGGGATTCACTTCGGGGTCTTCTATGCGGGCTCGGCTATCGTCGCTCCCGACGGCGCTCCCGCGCCCTCCGACGACTGGCACCACTACACCCCCAGCGCCACTCCGGGCGCGCGGGCGCCGCACGTGTGGCTCGAAGACGGCGTTTCGATCTTCGATCGTTTCGGCCGCGACTTCACGCTCCTCCGATTCGGTGGCGGAACCGACGCCGGCGCGATCGAGTCCGCCGCAAGGAAACACGGCCTGCCTCTGGCAATAGTCGATATCGCGGGCGAGGAGGCACGCGATCTCTACGCCCGCGACCTCGTGCTGGTGCGGCCCGATCACCACATCGCGTGGCGCGGCAACGCGGCGCCCGAGAACGCCGACTCGCTGATCGCGCGCGTCAGCGGGCACGCTTAGCGCCGTGCCGGCAACCTCAATTGCACGATCAACAACAGGCGAGCTATGATCGGCTTCCCCAAAGTTGTACCCGGATCACAGGAACGCTCATGAACGCCAAGGAAACTTTTTCCCCGACGGTGCGTGCCGAAGCGCCGGTCGCGGGTCCCGAGCAAAAGGAAATCTGGGGCAGCGACGCCATCGCCGCGGTGCTGCGCACGCTCGACATACCCTTCCTCGCGCTGAATCCGGGAGCGAGCTACCGCGGACTGCACGATAGCATCGTCAATTACCTCGGCAATACGCGCCCGCAGATGCTGCTCTGCCTGCACGAGGAATCGGCGGTGGCGATCGCCCAGGGCTACGCCAAGGTCAGCGACAGGATGATGGGCGCGGTGGTGCATTCCAACGTGGGCCTGATGCACGCCAGCATGGCGATCTTCAACGCGTGGTGCGACCGCGTGCCGATGCTCGTGCTCGGTGCGACCGGCCCCTGGGAC
>DATHJM010000356.1:0-2854 GCA_035489775.1 Burkholderiales bacterium | reverse complement strand
GTTCTTCGCCTCCCCTCCGTACTTCTTCGCCAGCACGTGCGTCATCGCCGCCGTCAGCGTCGTCTTGCCGTGATCCACGTGACCGATCGTCCCCACGTTCACGTGCGGCTTGGTCCTCTCGAATTTACCCTTGGACATGATGTGTTCCCCTGCCGTTACACTGATCCTGTGGTGCCGTTGGTGCGGATTGAACGCACGACCTCTCCCTTACCAAGGGAGTGCTCTACCACTGAGCTACAACGGCGGCGTGCGTTTCGATAAACTTGTTTCGCAAGAAACCTGGAGCGGGTGAAGGGAATCGAACCCTCGTCGTAAGCTTGGAAGGCTTCTGCTCTACCATTGAGCTACACCCGCGCCGCGTACCCATTTTCGCGACCGAATCCTTCATAAGCCTGTTTGAGGTGACCGATAATCTGGTGGAGGAGGTTGGATTCGAACCAACGTAGGCGCAAGGCCAACAGATTTACAGTCTGCCCCCTTTAACCGCTCGGGCACCCCTCCGAACGAAACCGCTGATTGTGCGTGGTTTTTCCAGGCCTGTCAATGATTGCTGGCATGCATTTCGCTTTCGCGCCGCTGCGGAGCCCGGGGTGCCGGGGAAATCGCAGCGAACATCCCCGCCAAACAGGGCCTTGTCTTCGTTCCGTGAACGCGGGCGGGCTCCGTCCGGTCAAACCGGCCGGGTAGAATGAGCACCACATGAACGCCCCCGCCCGTCCTCGCGAAATCACGCTCGACGACAAATACACGCTGCAGTCCGGACATGCCTTCATGACCGGTACGCAGGCCCTGGTGCGCCTGCCGATGCTGCAGCGGGTGCGCGACCTCGCCGCGGGCCTGAACACCGCGGGATTCATTTCCGGCTATCGCGGCTCGCCGCTCGGCGGCTTCGACCAGGCGCTTTGGAAGGCCGGGAAATTCCTCGACGAGCATCACGTCAAATTCCAGCCGGGAGTCAACGAAGACCTCGCCGCCACCTCGATCTGGGGCACGCAGCAGGTGAACCTCTTTCCGGACGCGAAATACGACGGCGTATTCGCCATGTGGTACGGCAAGGGTCCCGGCGTGGACCGCTGCGGCGACGTCTTCAAGCACGCCAACTCCGCGGGCACTTCCAAGCACGGCGGCGTGCTCGTCCTCGCGGGCGACGATCACGCGGCGAAATCCTCGACCCTCGCGCACCAGAGCGAGCACATCTTCAAGGCCTGCTGCATCCCGGTGCTCAACGCGGCGAGCGTCCAGGAATATCTCGATCTCGGTCTGCACGGCATCGCCATGTCGCGTTTCTCCGGGTGCTGGGTGGCATTCAAGTGCGTGACCGACGTGGTCGAATCGGGCGCCGTGGTGGAGATCGATCCGCAGCGCGTGAAGATCGTCACGCCGCCCGACTTCGCCATGCCGCCGGGCGGCCTCAACATCCGCTGGCCCGACGCATTTCTCGAGCAGGAGGCGAGGCTGCTCGACTACAAGGTCTACGCGGCGCTCGCCTATTGCCGCGCGAACCGGCTCGACCGCATCGTCTGGGACAGCCCGCGGGCCCGTTTCGGCATCGTCACCACCGGCAAGTCTTTCGGCGACACCCTGCAGGCGCTCGCCGATCTCGGCATCGACGAAAGCGTCGCGCGCGACGCCGGCATCCGTCTCTACAAGGTGGCGATGTCCTGGCCGCTCGAGCCGCAGGGCGCGCGCAAGTTCGCCGAAGGGCTCGAAGAGATCCTCGTGGTCGAGGAAAAGCGCCAGGTCATCGAGTACCAGATCAAGGAAGAGCTGTACAACTGGCGCGAAGGCATGCACCCGCCGCGCATCGTCGGCAAGTTCGACGACAACGGCGAGTGGTCGATCGCCGAAGGCAAGCCAGCGGGCAACTGGCTGCTCCCCGCGCATTACGAGCTGTCTGCCGCGCTGATCGCCAAGGCGCTCGCGAGCCGCCTGGCCAAGCTCGGGCTCGACCGGCAAATGGGCGATCGCTATCGCGAGCGCGTCGCCTACCTGGAATTCAAGGACAAGTCCCTCGCGATGCCGCGCGTCGTGGAGAACCGGCTGCCGTATTTCTGCTCGGGCTGCCCGCACAACACTTCGACCAAGGTGCCCGAAGGCAGCCGCTCCATGGCGGGCATCGGCTGCCATTTCATGGCGGTCTGGATGGACCGCAATACCTCCACGTTCACGCACATGGGCGCCGAAGGCGCGCCCTGGATCGGGCAGGCGCCCTTCACCCACTGCCCGCACGTGTTCGCCAACATCGGCGACGGCACTTATTACCACTCGGGGCTGCTCGCGATCCGCGCCGCCGTCGCGGCCGGGGTGAGCATGACCTACAAGATCCTCTACAACGACGCGGTGGCCATGACCGGCGGCCAGCACGTGGACGGGCCGCTCGACCCGGCCATGATATCGCGCCAGATCGCGGCCGAAGGCGTGAGCCCGATCGTCGCGGTGGTGGACGAGAAAGAGCCGTTGCCGGCGAAACTCGACTGGGCTCCCGGAACGACGATCCGGCCGCGCGAGCAGCTCGATGCGGTGCAGCGCGAGCTGCGCGAGAAGAAAGGCGTATCGGCGATCATCTACGTGCAGACCTGCGCCACCGAGAAGCGCCGGCGCAGGAAGCGCAACGAGTTCCCCGACCCGGCCAAGCGCGTGGTCATCAACGAGATGGTCTGCGAAGGCTGCGGCGATTGCAGCGTCCAGTCGAACTGCCTTTCGGTCGAGCCGCTCGAGACCGAGTTCGGTCGCAAGCGCACCATCAACCAGTCCTCCTGCAACAAGGACTACTCCTGCCTGAACGGATTCTGCCCGAGCTTCGTCACGGTCGAAGGCGGCACTCTGAAGAAAGGCAAGGCGGCATCCCCGGAAG
>DATHJM010000355.1:0-2746 GCA_035489775.1 Burkholderiales bacterium | reverse complement strand
TGCGGAGCTGAGCAGAGGGCTCACCGGTGGCACCGTCATTCCCGCGAAAGCGGGAATCCAGCGCGCGAAAGCCACTGGGTCCCCGCTTGCGCGGGGACGACGAAAGACGGCGGCGGCGATGCTCGTGTCGCTGATCGTTTCTCTGGTGCCTGCGCCCGCAATCGGGCAGAACCCGGTGCGCTTCGAAGCGGTCGGAGACGCGATTCCCCGGCCGCTCGCCTCCGAACCCGGAGACCCGGCGCGTGGTCGAAGCATCGTGGTGAATCGCGACCA
Source organism: Burkholderiales bacterium (assembly GCA_035489775.1). Taxonomy (GTDB): domain Bacteria; phylum Pseudomonadota; class Gammaproteobacteria; order Burkholderiales; family SG8-39; genus VBDM01. Next base: position 2,473 of record DATHJM010000355.1, on the reverse strand, counting down.
AGGAGCCTGTTTGCTGTGCCATGCGGTGCCCGGTGAGAAGAACTCCGGGAATATCGCGCCCACGCTCGCGGGCGTCGGCGCGCGGCTCTCCCCCGCGCAGCTGCGCCTGCGAGTCGCCGATTCCACCCGCGTGAATCCGGAGTCGCCCATGCCTGCCTACTACAGGACGGAAGGTCTCAATCAGGTCGCCGCAGCTTTCCGCGGCAAACCCCTGCTCTCGGCGCAGCAGGTCGAAGACGTCGTCGCCTGGCTCGCGACCTTGAAGGAGCCGCAGTGAAGCGCCGGGATTTCCTCGCCGGTGCAGCCGGGGCCCTCGCACTTCCGCGCGCGGCGCTCGCGCAGGTCGATCCTCTGGATCCTGTGGTGCGGTCGGTCACCAACGGCGCTCCGGTGAGAAAGGGCAAGGTGACGCTCGTCCTGCCGCAGCTCGCCGACAACGGCAACTCGGTTCCGATCCGGATCGCGGTGGACAGCCCCATGACCGCCGCGGATCACGTGAAAAGCATCCACCTGTACTCGGAGCGGAACCCGGTGCGCAACATGGCGAATTTCTATCTGGGACCCCGCGCCGGCAAGGCCGAGATCAACTCGCGCGTGCGGCTCGCGGGCAGCCAGCGCGTGACCGCCGTCGCGAAGCTCTCCGACGGCTCGTTCTGGTACGACGCGGCGCCCATCGTGGTCACGCTCTCGGCCTGCCTGGACGAGAGCTGAGCCGGAAGGAAACGGAAACGTGGCCGCAAGAATCCAGATCCCCCGCGAAGCGATGCGCGGCGACGTGATCGAAGTCCGCATCCTTATCCAGCACCCGATGGAGACCGGATATCGCCACGACGACGTCGGGCGTCTCATCAAGCGCAACGTCATCAACGTGCTGTCGTGCCGCTACGGCGGAGTGGAAGTGTTCCGCGCCGACCTGTCCTCGGGCATCTCCGCCAATCCCTACGTGCAGTTCTACACCGTCGCCGAGGCGAGCGGCGATCTCGAGTTCACCTGGATCGACGACGAAGGCCAGCAGGGCTCGGAGCACCAGTCCATCGTCGTCAAGGGATGAGGCGCGCCCGCGCGCTGCTCGCTCTCGCCGCGGCGGCGCTCGCCGCCGGCGCCGTGCTCGCGCAGGAGCGCGCGATTGCGCCCGGCGAGCTCAAGTCCGGCTCCGCGTTTCTCGGCTCCGACCTGCGCGCCCTGCAGAACGACGATTTCGCCAATCCCGGCATGCTGTGGGTGGAGCGCGGGGAGAAGCTCTGGCGCGAGCCGGCGGGAAAAAAAAGCCTCGCCTGCGCAGGCTGCCACAAGGACCGGAGCATGCGCGGGGTCGCGGCGCGATATCCGCGCATCGATTCGGCGAGCGGCAGGCTCCTGAATCTCGAGGGCCGGATCAACCGGTGCCGCACCGAACGCATGGGAGCCGAGCCTCTGCGCTACGAATCCGAAGAGCTGCTCGCGCTCACCGCTTACCTCGCGCGCCAGTCGCTCGGCTTGCCGGTCGCGTCGAGTATCGACGGCGCGGCGCGCTCGCATTTCGAAGCGGGCCGGACCTCCTACCATCTGCGGCGCGGGCAAATGAACCTCTCGTGCGCGCACTGTCACGACGCGCAATGGGGCAAGCGCCTGCTCTCCGAGACCATCAGCCAGGGCCACCCCAACGCCTACCCGGCCTATCGCATGGAGTGGCAGACCATGGGCTCGCTCGAGCGACGGCTGCGCGCCTGCCTGTCCGGGATACGCGCCGAGATGCTGCCCTACGGTTCGCCGGATTATCTCGACCTCGAGCTGTACCTCGCCTGGCGCGCGCAGGGTCTGACGATCGAGACGCCGGGCGTGCGGCGCTGAGCTAGAATTTGCCGACAGCAAGAGACACGGAGAATAAAACATGTCCGAAGCCCACGTCCACGTCGATCCCTCGAACAAGAAGGTCGCCCTCTTCATCGCGGTGCTCGCGCTGGTTCTCGCGTTTTCCGAAACCCTCGGCAAGGCCGCGCAGACGAGCGGGCTCGCCAGTCATATCGAGGCTTCGAACCTGTGGAGCTTCTTTCAGGCGAAGACCATCCGCCAGACGACGGTGCGCACCGCCGCCGAGGAGATGGAAGCGCAGTTCGGGCAGAAGGCGCCCGAGGCGGTGAAGAAGCAGGTCGAGAGCTGGAAGAAGACCGCGGAGCGCTACCAATCCGAGCCCGAGACCAACGAAGGCCGCAAGGAGCTCATGGCGCGCGCGAAGGAGATGGAGAAGAAGCGCGACCGCGCGATGGCGGCCTACCACAACTACGAGATCGCCTCGGCCGCCGTGCAGATCGCGATCGTGCTCGCCTCGGCGCAGATCATCACCGGCGTCGCCGCGCTGCTCTGGATCGCCTACGCCCTGGGCGCGATCGGCGTCGCGTTCAGCCTGATCGGATTCTTCTGGCCGGCCGCGGTGCACCTCTTCTGAGTTTCACCTCGATGGGTCAGGGAAAAACCGCAAAGAGATCGCTCAGAT
>DATHJM010000354.1:0-8390 GCA_035489775.1 Burkholderiales bacterium | reverse complement strand
GATCGACGTACCGCACGAAGTAGAAGCCTTTTGAGCGGTCGCGGTCTTCGACGGTGAAGCCTACGCGATCGAGCACCAATCCCACGCGCCTCCAGGCCCGGTCGAACGGCTCGGCGAGCTCGAGCCTGCCGACCCCGCTGTCGGCGGGCACGATCTTCGCCCGTCCATCGTCCTTGTTGACCGCCAGCTGTATTCGCGCACGCGCGTCCTCCACCCCGAAGCGCACCATCAGCCGTCGCAGAAACTCGGCCTCCAGGCTCGGGTCCGGCGGCCGGGCCTGCCACGTCGTACTGTCGCGGTACTGGTTGACATAGACCTCGGTCACGCCGCGATGGGTGATGTAGATCTCGGTGGTGTTGGGCTCCGCGCCGCGCTCCAGGCGCGTTCGGAATTTGTCGCGCTCGCCGGTGGAGTAGGCTCCGTCGAGAAAGCTGCCGAGCAGGTTTCGAATCGGGTCCTGTTTGATCTTTGCGCGGTTTTCGGCCCAGTCGGTCTCCATGACGCCGGCTTCCGGAACCTCGGTCTTGATCACGAAACCGAGTCCCTGCCAGAAATCCTTGACGATGGGCCAGACCTTCTCGGGCGGCTCCGGCACGACCAGCCAGCGCTCGCTGCCGGATCGATCGAGCCGCACCTTGTCGATTTCAGGGAGGATCGCGCTCGATCCGGGCCGCGATGCGCCGCTGCGCTCCGCGTTGTAGGCTGAAAGAGTCGTCGCCCCGGTCGTGCTCCCTTCCGGGATCTGATAGCGCTCGTCGCGGGCCGGCGTGGTCAAGTCGGGCGGAACTTCGAGCGACGGGAGCTTCTTCTCGGACTTGTACTCGACCTTCGCGGAATCGAACAGCGTGCCGCACCCGGCGAGCGTCAGCGTGAGCACTGCCGCGACGGCGGCGCGACCGTACCGGGTCATCCCGCCTTTCCCTCGACGACGCGCAGGCCGTTTGCGGGCGTGACGTCGGCTTGGCGCATGGCCTCCCTGACGACTTCGTGGAACTGCAGCGAGAGCGGCGTGAGAGGCAGGCGGATGCCCATGCCGATCAGCCCCATCTGGGCCACCGCCCACTTCACCGGGATCGGATTCGCCTCCACGAAGAGCTTCGTGTGCAGCCCGAGCAGCTTGAAATTCAATTCGCGCGCCTTCTTCAGGTCACCGGCAAGCGCTGCAGAGCACATTTCGTGCATCAGCAGCGGGGCAACGTTGGCGGTCACCGAAATGATCCCTTTGCCGCCGAGAAGCATAAGCGCAAGGCCGCTGGCGTCGTCGCCGCTGTAGACCGTGAAACCCTTCGGCGCGCGGCGCAGCAGATCCGAGCCGCGCTCGATGTTGGCGGTGGCGTCCTTGATGCCGACGATCCTCGGGACCTGCGCGAGGCGCAGCGTGGTCTCGTTGGCGAGATCGGCGACGGTGCGGCCGGGAACGTTGTACACGATCTGCGGAATGTCCACCGTCTCCGCGATGGTGCGGAAGTGCCGGTAGAGGCCTTCCTGCGTGGGCTTGTTGTAGTACGGGACCACCGAGAGACATGCATCGGCGCCGGCGTTTTTCGCCGACTGCGTGAGCTCGATCGCCTCGGCCGTGGAGTTGCCGCCCGTACCGGCAACGATAGTGATGCGGCCGCTTGCGTGCGCGACGGCCAGGCGGATCAGTTCCTTGTGCTCGTCGAAATCTACGGTGGGCGATTCCCCCGTGGTACCGACGACGACGATGCCGTCGGTGCCCTGCTCGATGTGGAAATCGATGAGCGCCTTGAAGCGCTCGAAATCGAGCTGCCCATCGTCCTGCATGGGTGTGGCGATCGCGACTATGGACCCGGAGAGCATTTGGCTTCGCCCTTCATTTGAACGCGTCATTTTAACGCAATAGCCCGGCCGCCGGCTTACACCCGGGCGCCATCGAGCGGTGCCGGGCCTTTGGCGGCCCGCACGGCGCAGATGCGCTGAATCACCGCCTGCTTCGGCACGGATAGCAGCCCCTGTTCGAACGCAACCACGGCCAGAGGTTCCACGCTCTGGAGCAACTCGCCGGGCCGCAGCAGGAACGCCGGATTGCTCGGCCGGCCGTAGCGCTCGTTGCCCAGGGCGAAGGTTTCGTAGATCAGCACGCCCCCGGGACGCAATGCAGCGACCAGATCGGGAAAGAGCGGCCGATGCAGATACTGGGTCACCACCACGCCGTCGAACCCTCCAGGCGCGAACGGCCAGGGCCCCGCCTCGATGTCAGCGACGTGAATCTCGATCCCGCCGATTTCCCGGAGCGCAGCGAGCGCCGCCTCGTCGCGATCGACGCCGGCGACGGCGAAACCCAGCGAACTCAGATAACGCAGGTGCCGGCCATGGCCGCAGGCGACGTCGAGAACGCGCCCGCCCGGCGGAATCAATGCGGCCCAGCGACGCACCCAGGGCGAGGGCGAATCGATTTCATGCGCTTGCGGGGACATGGCGCTCTCCGGCTAGAAAGACGATCCGGGCTGCTTCAGAAACCCGACTTCCTCGGCGGTGGATTGGCGGCCGAGAATGGCGTTGCGGTGAGGAAAGCGGCCGAAGCGCGCGATGATCTCGTAGTGCCGTTCAGCGTTTCGCATGTCCTCCGGGTCGAGCTCGTGAAACAAGCTCAGAGCGCGGCGCTGTGCGGCGAGGTCCTCCGCATGCACGAAGGGAAGATACACAAATGAGCGCTCGACCGGTGAAAGCAGGCGATCGAACCGCCGCGCGATCGTTTCCCTCGCCGCGGCGAGCGCAAGGAAATCGCTCGCAAACGCCCGCGCAGTGCCGCGGAACATGTTGCGCGGGAACTGGTCGAGCGTCACGACAAGGGCGAGCGATGCGAACGGGGTCGCCTGCCAGCGTTCGCACTCGCCGCGCGCAGCCCGCTCCCAGGTGATGAGAAACCGGCGGCGGATTTCCGCGTCGAAAGGCTCCGATTTCCGGAACCAGGCCTTGCGCGGCCGGCCCCGCTCGCGCGAACCCGGCGCGCCGAACCAGAAATCGAGCACCTCGATGAAGTCTGGTGCACTCACGGAATGCCTGGTGCCGGCGCGGCTTCCTGCGGCCGCGCCGGGAGAGAGTCAGCTGCAGAGCCGGAGGTTGGCGAAGTCGATGAGCATCGCGGGACTGAGATAGGCGCTCAAGACGAGCAGCACGACGGCGGCGAACACGCCCAAACCGAATGCCGACAGGAGCTTTTTCCAAGGAGTCATTGTTGCGATCCCATGCGGTGCATCGCGCATTCTAGCCCATGCACGGCGCCGGATCAGTCCTTGAGGTTCCCGGCTGTCCAGACCATGAGCTGATCGATGGCTTCATCGCTTGCCCCGATCAGAGCGCGCGCGCCGCCTTCCGCGTCGGGAGTCCTCGCCGGGCGCTCCACGCTGAAGCTGCGTTGCGCAACGAGGCTGCGGTTCCCCATGACCGAGGCCCGGAAGCGCACGACCGCCCTGCTCTTTCCCGGAGCGTCGAATACCTGGATGAATTCCTCCAGATCGACGCGCAGCGCGTACCTGGCGCGCGCGTCGTCGCCCGGCTGGATGATGCCGCCGCCACCCGACGCGACCAACCGGCCCCGCAGCCGATTCGAAAACAGCTCCGCGGGAGACGTGACCCAGCGGCTGTCGGCATAGGCCTGCGGGCGGGTGGCGTCCTGGTACGCGAGGCGGTAGTAGATGAACGGCGAATCCAGCCACGCCGGAGCGCCGACATCGTGCACGAGCAGCGCCTGGCGCAGACCCGCTCCCTGACGCCCCTCGGGCGCCGGACCAAAATCGTAATTCGTGACCACCGGCCCCGGGGCCGGAGCCAGGCTGCATCCGGCGCTGGCGAGAACCAGCGCAAACGCGGCGATACTTCGGGATCCTCGCGACATTGCTCAGCGCGCTCCGTCCTTGAATCCCGGCTCGCCCGGCCCGGGCCTTGCCCGCGGCGCGCCGAACACGAAGCTCTGGGGATTGTCGCCCACGGCGTTGAGAACGCGGTCGAGAGAGCGCGTGTCGCGATTGAGCTGTTCGACCAGCGCGTTGAAGCGCGGCAGGGTCTCGTCGTTGAACGAGCGCGCGGCAACTCCCACCTCTTCGAGGCTCGCGGCCATCCGGTCAAAGGCGAGAGAGCGCTCCTCCAGCTTGCCGGAAAGCGTTCCAAGGCTCGCGATCAGCTTTCGCGTATCTCCCACCAACGCGGGGAATTCCTGGACACCGGGCTGCAGACGTTCCGCAAGCACCGCGGTCTGGCGCGAGGCCTGCTCGATTCCCTTCAGCATGCGGCTGACGAGCTCCCGGTTCTCCTGGTTCAGCAGCTCGTTCATGCGTCCTGTCAGTTCGCTCCCCGAGGCAACCAGGTCGAGTCCCGAGTCGAAAATAGACGGCCGCAGCCCGATGGGCGGAGGTTCCCCTGCGCCTGCCTTGAGCAGCTCGCTCGAGGAACCGTCGTCGTTCAACGATATGTAGGCAAGGCCGGTCACGCCCTGGTAGCCGAGCTGCGCATAGGTGCTCTTGGTGATGGGCGTGTCCTCCTGAACGCCGATTCGAATGTGGATGCGGCCCGAAACACCCGGCTCGATCCTGATCGCCTCGACGCGCCCCACGTCGACTCCGCGGTATCGCACCGCAGCTTCGTTCTTCAGACCGGTGACTGTACTCGTCGTCGTGACCTCGTATTGCGCGAACCTGACGTCATCGCGGCGGAACCACAGTCCCACCGCGACCAGGGCGGCGGCAAGCACTAGGGTGAACAGTCCTGCTGCAAGGGCGTATGCTCGATTTTCCACAGTTCCTCCTTACGATGTCTGCAGCGTCGGTGCGGCGGAAAGCGCCCGTAGACCGCGCTCCCCGAGAAAAAAACTCCGGATGAACGGATGGTCGTGGTGCACCACCTCGCTCAAGGGGCCGCACACCACTACCTTCTGATCGGCGAGAACGGCGACGCGATCCGAAACCGATACCAAAGTATCGAGGTCGTGGGTCGCCATGACCACGGTAAAGCTCAGCTTGACGTGAAGATCACGGACCAGCTTCACGAACGCTTCGCTGCGATCGGGGTCGAGCCCCGCGGTCGGCTCGTCCAGAAACACGAGCTCGGGCTCGAGGACAAGCGCGCGAGCGAGCGCGACCCGCTTGATCATGCCGCCGGACAGCTCCGAAGGCATCGTCGACGCATGCCGATGTTCGATCCCGACTGCGTCGAGCTTGAGCATGACGATGTCCCGGATGAAATCCTCTTCGAAGCCATGCAGCTCGCGCAAAGGCAGGGCGATGTTGTCGAAGACGCTCAGCGCGCTGTACAAGGCGCCGTGCTGGAACAGCACGCCCCAGCGCTTGCGAATCTTCTTGAACAGATTCGGGTCGCAGGAGTGCAGCGGAACGCCAAAGACCCGGATGCTGCCGCGGCGCGGCCGCTCGAGGCCCAGCATCTGCCGCAGCAGCGTGGTCTTGCCGCTTCCGGAGCCCCCCACCAGCGAGACGACTTCGCCCGGCATGACCGAGAGGTCAAGATCGCGGTGGACCACGAGATCGCCGAAGACCGTCCAGAGGCTCTTGACTTGGACGACGGGTTCAGCATTCATCTCAGCTCCAGCCCACGTCCGAGAAGACCACCGCCAGGATCGCGTCGGCGACGATCACGGCGGTGATCGAAGTCACCACCGAACGCGTTGTGCCCGCGGCGAGGCTTTCGGTGTTCGGCTGGATGCGCAGCCCGAAGTGGCAGGCAATAAGGGCGATGAGCACGCCGAAGACCACGCCCTTGCCGACGCCGAGCCACAAATTACTGCGGGGACCGCGGCCGGCAAGCCGGCGAAGAACTGCAGAAAACTCATTCCCAGTTCGACATTGGCCGACACCGCGCCACCGACCAAGGCGATGCCGGAGGTCCACAGCACGAGCAGGGGCAGCGCTACCGCGATGGCCACCACCTTGGGCAGGATCAACCTCAAGGTATTCGAGATGCCCATCACCGAGAGCGCGTCGAGTTCCTCGGTGACCCTCATGACGCCCAGTTGGGCGGTGAGCGCGGAGCCGGAGCGCCCCGCGACCAGTATGGAACAGACGACCGGGCCGAGCTCGCGGAGGATACCGACGCCGAGGATGTTGACAATGAAGACGTCCGCGCCGACCAGACGCAGCTGCTCCGCCGAAAGATAGCTGAGAACGACCCCTATGAGGAACCCGACCAGCGCGGTGATCCCCAGGGCCTGCGCGCCGATGCGGTAGACGCCCGCGGAGAATTCGCGCCAGGGCCTCAGCAGCGGTTGCCTCGTCACGGCTACAGCATCGATCAGCAACTGCCCGAAGAGCTGGAGTATCTCCAGCGCGTGCCCGGTCGCGGCCCACGCGCCCTGTCCGACAGCAACTACGAGCGAGAGCGGATCAAACCGCTTGGCCGGAGACGCCGCAATTCCGGTGGACTGCTCGCAGGCGCCGAAAAATATCTCGTGTTCGCGCTTCAGCTGCAGCCTGACGGGCCGGCACCGGCCCCAGGTCCGCCACACCAGCATGGCGCCAATGTGGTCGAGCCTGTCGACCTGAGACAAATCCCATTGCGCTTCGCCTCCGCGAGCCTCGTCCCGGAGCCTCGTCTGAAGCGCACGCGCACGCGACTCCAGCGCGCGGATATCCCAGGCCCCTGAAAGCTGGACGGTGCGCGCGCCACTCCCGGTGACAATGGCCTGCACGACCGGGTCGCGGACCAGCATCGATGGTTTCTCCCCGGCGGAAAACTAGCAGCAATACAGCGGGAACGCAACGCCGGCACCAGATGCGTTCGCGTACAATCACACCGCGCCCCGGTAGCTCAGTGGATAGAGCAGCCCCCTCCTAAGGGGCAGGTCGGACGTTCGATTCGTCTTCGGGGCGCCAAGCTACTCAATACAGTTCCCTCCCGGCGCTGAACCGATGGGCCGGTCTGCAGCGCCCAGTGCGCCAGCGCACATACGACCGACGAGGGTTGCGATAGGCTTTGCCACGACCCCTAGCGGGCGTGCAAAGAGAGGTTCGAGATACCCATGGCTGCTCCTGCAATATCGGCATCTCCTTCACCCAGGCAAAACCATCTTCTTGCCGCCCTGCACGCGCCCGAATACGAACGCCTGCTTCCCGATCTGGAGCACGTTCCGATGCCGCTCGGCGAAGTCCTGTACGAGTCCGGCGGCCAGTTGCAGCACATTTATTTTCCCACCACCTCGGTCGTTTCCCTGCTCTACGTCATGAAGGGCGGCGAGTCGGCAGAAATCGCCATCGCGGGCAACGAGGGCCTGGTCGGGGTCGCACTGATCATGGGAGGCCAGACGACTCCCAGCCGGGCGGTCGTGCAGTGCGCCGGCCAGGCCTACCGGATGTTGCCGGGCGCGCTGAAGAAGGAATTCGACCGCGGCGAGGCGATGCAGCGTTTGATGCTGCGCTACATGCAGGCGCTGGTCACGCAGATGGTCCAGACCGCGGCGTGCAACCGGCATCATTCGGTGGAGCAGCAATTCTGCCGCTGGCTGCTGTTGAGCATCGATCGATTGCCCTCGAACGTGCTGACCATGACCGAGGGCTTGATCGCCAACATGCTCGGGGTGCGGCTGGAGGGCGTCACCGGCGTCGCCACGCAGCTGCAGAAAGAGGGCCTGATTCGCTACGAGGATGGCCGAATCACGGTCCTCGACCGGGCGGCGGTGGAGGCGCGCGCCTGCGAGTGCTACGCGGTGGTCAGAAAAGAATTCGACCGCCTGCTCCCCGACGAGAAGATGAACTGAGGGTCTTGCCGTGGCCACTCCGCAAAGCCCGCGCCAAAACCATCTGCTCGCCGCCTTGCCGGCGGAGGTTTATGAGCGCCTGCTGCCCCAGCTGCAAATCGCCCCGATGCCGCTCGGCTGGCCGGTCTACGAAACCAGCGGCCAAATCGAAAAAGTGTATTTCCCGACCACCAGCATCGTCTCCCTGCTGCACATCATGAAGGACGGGAAGCCGGCGGAAATCGCGCTGGTGGGCAACGACGGCGTGGTGGGGACCGCGGTGTTCATGGGTGGCCTGAGCACGCCCACACGCGGAGTGGTGCAAAGCGCGGGACACGCCTACGCGATCAAATCCGATGTTCTGCGAGATGAATTTCGCCTCGGCGGCCCGTTGCAGGAGCTGCTGCTGCGTTACACGCAGGCGCTGATTACCCAGATGACGCAGACCGCGGTATGCAACCGGCATCACTCGGTGGAGCAGCAACTGACCCGCTGGCTGCTGTTGAGCCTGGACCGCCTGACTTCAAACAAGTTGCTGATGACCCAGAGACTGATCGCCGACATGCTCGGGAGTCGCAAGGGCGCCATAAGGACCCTCGAAAAAATGCAGAAGGCCGGGATGATCAAATACGATCGCGGTTGCATCATCGTGCCGGATCGAAAAAAACTGGAAGCGCACGTCTGCGAG
>DATHJM010000353.1:0-2095 GCA_035489775.1 Burkholderiales bacterium | reverse complement strand
ATGTAGCAGGACTCCAGCGACGCCGCGCGCTTCAGTCTTCCGAGGAACGCGAGCACAACGCGGTAGTTGTCGCGGGCATCCGCGTCCTCGATGGCCTCCAGCGCCGGCGGGGGCGGGTCGCGACGCGGATCTTCCAGAAGCGCTTCGTGCAGCGCGATCTCGTTCGGTCCGGACTCCTCGACGGGCCGGATTTCCGGACGCACCAGGTAGGCGCGCAGGAAATCGTCGGTGACGGAAAGCCGTCCTTCGCTGCCGCGCCCGAGCAGGTGAAAACCCGAATTGCGCCAGAAATCCCGAGAAATTGTGAATTGCTCCCGAAGTTCAACAACTTGACGATTTGCGACTTCCGATATCTTGCCAGAGATGGCGCCAGCTGGAGCCGCGTGCCGAATCGGCACGGGTCCGGTATACTTCGCGCCGTCCCACGGCAGCCGACGAACGAACATATGGACCACCACGCAAATCCAAATCCCTCTCGCCGCTCCTGCGGCGGCATGGCGCGTGGCGCGGACAGCGTGCGTTACGCCGGCTTGCCGCTCATCGGCGGCAAAGACTGACCCGCGGGCCGATTGCCCGCCGGGTTTTCGAGGCGGGACGAATCGGCAGACCAGCCAGAGTCGTTTCCGCTTCGCTCAACAGGCGACGGAAAGACAATGGCGAACTTACTTCGACGATTGAATCCCACCCGAGCGTTCAACGGGCTGTGGCGCGACAGCGATTTTGTGCGGCTGTGGAGCTCGCTCACCATCACCCACTTCGGCGGGCAAATCACCTTCCTGGCGCTGCCGCTCACCGGCGCCCTGCTGCTCGATGCGACGCCGCTCGAAATGGGCGTTCTTACGGCTCTCGAGGCGCTGCCGTTCGCGCTCTTCGGCCTGTTCGCCGGCGTGCTGGTGGACCGCGCGCCCAAGCTTCCGATCATCATATGGTCGGACATCGCGCGCGCCGTGGCCTTGCTCGCCGTGCCGCTTTGCGCGTGGGTCGGCATGCTCTCCATGGGCGTGCTCTATGCGGTCGGGTTCCTCGTCGGGCTTGGAACCGTTTGCGGCTGGCCGGCTTACCAGGTCTTCATGACCGAACGGGTCGGGCGCAGCAATCTGGTCGAAGCGAACGCCAAGATCGGGGTGAGCGACTCCGCCGCGCAGCTCGTCGGTCCCGGAATTGCCGGTGCACTGATCCAGTGGCTCACGGCGCCGTTCGCGATACTGCTCGATGCCATGTCGTTCTTCCTTTCGGCCTGGATTCTGCGCGGAATCCGTTCCGGCCCCAACGACGCGCCGAAGATGCGCGCATCGAGCATCGGTGCGGAGATTCGCGAAGGACTGTCCGCGATCTGGCGCAACACCGTGCTGCGTGCGCTCGCCTGGGCGATCTCCGTATGGCAGATTTTCCGGCATGCATCGCTGGCGATCGTGGTGCTGTACGCTGCGCGCGAGCTCGGCTTCAGCGCCGGGCGCGTCGGCGCGCTGTGGATGCTCGCCGGAATCGGCTCGCTCGGCGCCACGGCCGTAATCGGGCGCCTCAACCGGCGCCTTGGCTTCGGCCCCACCATGCTGGCCGGGATGCTGGGGACGGGAATCGGCTGGCTGCTGCTCGCCACGGCATCGGGAGGCGAGCTCACCGCCACCGTCCTGTTCGGCCTCGGGCTGTTCGTGCTCGACTTCGGCGGAATGGTGTTCTTCATCAACTATCTGACGCTGCGCCAGGCAGTGACGCCGGATCCGCTGCTCGGGCGCGTGACGGCGACGATGATCTGCCTCACGGTGGCGCCCGCGCCTTTCGGCGGCCTGGCCGGTGGCTGGATCGCCGAGCATGCGGGATTGAGGGCGACATTGCTGCTGGCGGGTCTTGGCGCGATCCTGCTGGTGCCGCTCGTCGCCTGGGCGTCTCCGCTCTTGCGCCTGCGCACGCTCGACGAAGCCCAGGAACCGCGGCAGACCGAAAGCGTCGCCGAGGAGCTGGCCGGATAGTGCCGCGGCTAGGCCGCCGCGCCGGCCAGCGTGAGTATGCGACTGTGTGACGAGACGTGCTGGACCAGAAATTCCATCTGGTCCGCGAGAATCTTCCGATTGGTGAGGATCAGGTACTCCGCCTT
>DATHJM010000352.1:0-2150 GCA_035489775.1 Burkholderiales bacterium | reverse complement strand
CTGCGAGCCCGCGCCGGCGCGGTCATCGCACCCGATCATCGCCTGAATGGAAATGCATCATGACCACGCCCGCCTCACTGCTCAATCCCGAAGCGTTTCTGTCGCCGCTCGCCATCGACCAGGCCGTGCAGCGCGCGCTGGACGAAGATCTCGGCCGCGCCGGCGACATCACCTCGATGGCGACCATCCCGGAAGCCACCCACGCACATGCCGTCCTGATCGCACGGCAGGCCGGCGTGATCGCCGGACTGCCGCTGGCGGTTGCGACGTTTCAGAAACTGTCACCGGACATCAGCATCCAGGCGCATTATCGCGATGGCGGCATCGTCGCCGCCGGCGTGCACGTCATGACCATCTCCGGGCCGGCGCGCGCCGTGCTTACGGCTGAGCGCACCGCCCTGAATTTTGTCGGCCGGCTGTCCGGCATCGCCACCCTCACCGCGGATTATGTTCGGCATACCGCCGGCACCAGCCTGCGCATCTGCTGTACCCGCAAGACCACGCCGGGTCTGCGCGCGCTTGAGAAATACGCGGTGCGCTGCGGCGGCGGCTTCAATCATCGCTTCGGGCTCGACGATGCGATCCTGATCAAGGACAACCACATCGCGGTCGCGGGCGGCGTCAGGCCGGTGCTCGAACGGGCACGATCGCATGTCGGGCATCTCGTCAAGATCGAGATCGAGGTCGATACGCTGGCGCAGTTGCGCGAGGTGCTCGACACCGGCCTCGCCGACGTGGTGCTGCTGGACAATATGGAAATTGCCGATCTGACCGAGGCTGTGAAACTCGCCGACGGGCGCGTGGTGCTGGAGGCTTCCGGCGGCGTCACCCTGGATTCGATCGCGAAGATCGCTGCGACCGGCGTAAACTATGTCTCGTCCGGCGCGCTCACGCATTCGGCGCCGAACTTCGACGTCGCGCTCGATATTGATGCGTAAACGCCGTCATTGCGAGCCAACGGGTCGCGCGAATGCGCGCCCGATGACAGGCTCCGCGAAGCAATCCATAGCACGGCATAATGAGAGTGGATTGCTTCGTCGCTTCGCTCCTCGCAATGACGAGAAAATGCGACCATCGCACCCTACCGCCGCGCCGTCGAATCCGGCAGCTCGGCCGAGCTGCGGCCGGCTTCCGCGAGTTTTGCCGAAATGTCCGCGGTTTGCGCCGGCGTTCCCCAGCTCGGCGCCTCGCTGCCGTCGCCCCACGCCCGCGGCCGGTAGAAGGTGTGCACGCCGTATTTGTACATCTTCTTCATTTCATGCACCCAGGAAGGGCGCACCCAATAGGCGTGGTAGTGGGTCGATTTGGCGACTTCCGGCAACCAAAGCTGGCCGTCGAGCATCGCTTTCGCGATTTTCCTGGCGCGGTCCCACATGTCGGGTTCGCGCACCACGTCTGCGACGTTATCGTAGGCGAAGGTGAACTGGCACGCGAGGTGGCGGTGCTTGTTCTGGTAGACCACCGCGCACACCGTGCTCGGGTAGAAGCCGGAGAACGCGCGGTTCAACACCACCTGCGCCACCGCGATCTGGCCGCGCACGGCTTCGCCGCGGGCTTCGAAATAGACGGCTTCGGCGAGGCATTTCTCGGATTTGGCGCGCGCCTTCTCGTCGAACAGGCCGAGGCGTTCGGCCGGCGTCTTGATGTGCTGATTGTTGGAGTTGACTTCGCCCTTGGCGGCGATGCTGACACCGCTCTCAACCGCCCTCGACGGCTGATTCGCAACTGGCGGCAGCGACGCCATCGCCTTCATGTCCGGATCGGCGACCGCGCCCGGCATCACGATGACGGGCTCTTCGCCGGGCTGCCAGCGTTCCATGCTTTCGGCCGCGCCGATCGACGAGCTTCCGAAAAACAGGCTCCCGGTCTTCACCGAGAAACCATCGCGCGGTGGAATGGGCTCGAGCGCGGCGGAAGCGGCACCCGGCGCAACTTTCAAGTCGTCGGACGGCTGGGCTTCGAGCGACATCGAGACGTCGTACTGCGCAAGCGGCGGAGCGCTCAGCGCTTCCGCGAGCTCCGGATCGAGCGGCGCGGGTTTGCCGGCAGGAATGGCAGCGGCGGTTTTTGCGCCCCTCACCGAGGCGTTGGACGTCGATGGATCCTCGTTCGCGGGCGCGGCGCTAGCGGGCGCTGCCGGCGCGGGCGGG
>DATHJM010000351.1:0-13646 GCA_035489775.1 Burkholderiales bacterium | reverse complement strand
GTGGGTCACCGAGAGCAGCCCGCCCGATTTTTCGTGGACGGGCGACCGCGGCAAGACCAAGGTCGGGCTCGTCCCGCCGAAAAACGGCACCATCTTCCGCATCGTGGATTTCGTTCCGACGACGCAGAAGATCGATAGCATGGACATCAACACCATGATGAAGGTGGTCGGCGATCACGCGCCCGCAAAGGGCCTGCCGCCTCGCCACCCGATGATGCACCGCACGCGCAGCGTCGATTACGCGATCATCATGTCCGGCGAGATCGACATGCTGATGGACGAAGGCGAAGTCCACCTCAAGGCGGGCGACGTCGTGGTGCAGCAGGCGACCAATCACGCGTGGGTGAACCGCAGCGGAAAGCCCTGCCGCGTCGCCTTCATCCTGATGGATTCGCAGGAGCCCTGATCGAATTCCCCGCCCGCGAGCGCCGGCCGGCCCTTCAAAGGCGCAGGCGGTGATCAAAGCGGCAGTTTTCCTTCGCAGTGAGTGGGCGCGATGAGCGACGCCGTCGCGATCCCGGCATGGCTGCTCGTCCTGATGGCGGCGCTCGCCGTCTGGGCCCTTTACGAGCACCTCGTCGCGCCGGCGTTGCGCTTCGTGGTGACGCATCCGGCGAACCGGGTGATCGACGAGCTGGGCGAGCGCCTGCGCATCGGCATCCGGCCGTTCCAGCGCACCAAGCGCCAGGCGCTCATCCACAGCCTGCTCGCCGACCGCAGGGTGCAGGCCGCCGCCGAACAGTACGCGCGGGACAAGGGCATCAGCCTGCCCGCCGCGCTGCGCAGGGTCGAGCGCTACGCGCGCGAGATCGTCCCGGCGTTCAACGCTTACCTCTACTTCCGCATCGGCTACTGGATCGGGCGCTGGATCGCGCGGTCGCTGTACCGCGTGCGGCTCGGGTACATCGATTCTGAGGGCATCGCGAAGGTCGGGGCCGACGCGACCGTGGTGTTCGTCATGAACCACCGCTCCAACATGGACTATGTCCTCGCCGCGTATCTCGCGGCGGATCAGGTGGCGCTTTCCTACGCCGTGGGCGAGTGGGCGCGCATCTGGCCTCTCTCGGCGCTGATCCGCGCGATGGGCGCCTACTTCGTGCGCCGCGATTCGAAGGACGATCTCTACCGGCGGGTGCTGGAGCGCTACATCGCGATGGCGACCGAGGCCGGCGTCCCGCAGGCGGTCTTCCCGGAAGGAGGCCTCACGCGCGACGGGCGCATGAGGGAGCCCAGGCTCGGGGTGATCGACTACATGATGCGCGGCTTCCGCATCGACGGTGAGCGCGACCTCGTGTTCGTGCCGCTCGGGATCAACTACGACCGGGTGCTCGAGGACCGCAGCCTCCTGCGCTCGCTCGATGCGGAAGCGCCGCGAGTGGGCCGCGCGCACGCGCTGTGGAACACGCTCGCCTTCGCCGCGCGCAACCTCAGATTGATGCTGAAGAGCGAGTGGTACCGCTTCGGCTACGCCTGCGTGAATTTCGGCTCGCCGGTGTCGATGCGCGCCTACTGCAGCTCGCGCGGCCTGGATTTCCAGCGGCTTTCGGGCGAGGAGCGGCGCCGGGCGACCGCGGCACTCGGCGAGCACCTGATGCGCTCGGTCGGCGATGTCGTGCCCGTGGTGCCGGTGCCGCTGATGGCGACCGTGTTCGTGCACAATCCCGGGCGCCGGCTCACGGCGTTCGAGCTGAAGGCCGAGGTCGAGCGGCTCATCGAGCGGCTCGAGCGTTCCGCGGCGCGCGTCTACGTGCCGCGGCGCGATCTAGACTACGCGCTCGACGTGGGCCTGCGGATGCTGCTCATCCGGCATCTCGTCGACGAGGACGACGGGATCTACCTCGCGCGGGAGAAGGAGCTGCCGCTTTTGCGCTATTACGCGAACTCCATCGCGCACCTGCTGAACAGAAGTCGCCTCAACCCACCCCGGCCCTTCTAACGGGGGGAAAGGCTCCGCGTTGATATGTTCGGTCCAGGCGGCTAGGATTGACTACCCGCACACCTCCAGGGAGAGCGCCATGGCCGCCGCAAAGAGAAAACCGAAAGCCAAAGCCAAACCGAAGAAGGCCCCGGCCGCGAAACCGGCGATCCGCAAGAAGGCGAAACCGCTCAAGAAGAAGGCCGCGGCCCCGGCGAAGAAACCTGCGGCACGCCAGGCGGCGCCGAAGAAACAGCCCGCCGCTCGCCCGGCTCCCAAGCCGCGGCCTGCGGCTCCTCAGCCGGAGAGGCGCGACCCGTTGCAGGGCGAAGAGCGGGTGGGTTTCGTGACCCACTATTACGGCCATCTCTCCGTCGCGGCGATACGGCTCGAATCGGGCAGCCTGAGCGTCGGCGACACCATCCGCATCCTCGGACACACGAGCGACTTCCGCCAGCGCGTCGTATCCATGCAGATCGAGCACCAGCCCGTCACCGAAGCCGGCAAGAGGCAGGAGATCGGCTTGAAGGTGACCGAGCACGCCCGTGAGGGCGATGACGTCTACAAGGTGACGACTCCCTAAACGCTCATGTGCAGAAACATCAAGACCCTGTTCAACTTCGAGCCGCCTGTGACGGACGAGGAAATCCGCGCGGCAGCGCTGCAGTTCGTGAGAAAGGTGAGCGGCTTCAACAAGCCGTCGAAAGCCAACGAAGCCGCATTTCTCGCGGCTGCCGACGAGGTAGCGGCGGTTTCCAGAAACCTTCTGAGCTCCCTCGAGACGAACGCGCCCCCGAGGAACCGGGAAGAAGAAGCCGCCAGGGCGCGAGCGCGCGCTGCTGAAAGGTTTTCCGCGTGAACGGTTGAAACGGCCGTCGTGTTCGGAAAATCGGTTTATCATCACGCTGAATTGCGGCTAGCAAAAGGAACACCAGCATGGACAAGGCCCCCCACGTCAAGCTTCACTCGACCGCGCATTATTTTCTCGATGGCCTGAACGACATCGGGATCGAGTACCTTTTCTCCAATTTCGGCACGGACCACGCTCCGCTGATCGAGGAGATGGCGCGCTGGAAAAAAGAGGGGTGGCACTATCCCAGGGTTCTGAACTGCCCGCACGAGAACACCGCGATGCATATGGCGGCGGGTTTTGCGATGGCAACAGGCCGCGGGCAGGCGGTGATGGTGCACGTGGACGCGGGCACGGCGAATTCCGCGATGGCGATGCACAACGCCCGCCGCGGGCGGCTGCCGCTCGTCCTCATGGCGGGCAAGGCGCCTTATACGGTGCGCGGTGAATTGCCCGGGTCGCGCGACAACTACGTGCACTTCATCCAGGAGCCGTTCGACCAGTCGGGGATCGTGCGCCCCTATGCCAAGTGGGAATGGACGCTGCCCTCGGGCGTGATGACGAAGGAAACGCTGCGCCGCGCGCACACCGTGGCGCACAGCGATCCGATGGGCCCCGTATACCTGATGCTGCCGCGCGAGACGCTCACTCAGACCTGGGACGAGGCGGCGATGCGCCCGTTTCCGCAGGAGCGCTACGGCGCGGTGTCCGCCGGCGCGGCGGATGCCGCCGCCGTCGAGCAGCTTGCAGGCAAGCTGCTTTCGGCGAAACACCCGGTGATGGTGACCTCCTACGCCGGGCGCAACCTCGAGGCCCCGGCGCTGATCGAGGAGATCGCGCGCCTCGCCGGAATCCGCGTGTTCGAGGCAAGCCCGCTCTATCTGAACATCTCGCGCGCTTCGCCGTGCTTTTCCGGCATGATGCCCGCCATCGCCGACGCGGACGTCGGTCTGCTGGTGGACGTGGACGTGCCGTGGATTCCGAAGCACACGAAGGAAAATCCGCAGACCTGGTGGGCGCACATCGACGTCGACGTGGTGAAGGAATGCTTCCCGATCTGGGGCTTCGCCTCGAACGCGCGCCTGCAGGGCGACAGCGTGCTGATTCTCAGGCAACTGCTGGAGGCGCTCCGCGCGAAAGCGACGCCCGCGTCCCGCGACGCGGCGGCGAAGCGCGTCGCAGCGATGCGAGGCGAGGGCAACGAGCGGCGCGCGGGTCTGGCGAAGCAGGCCGCGGACAAAGGCAAGCCCGGCGCGATCAACCCGCATTACCTTTGCGCCGAAATCTCCAAGGCGATCGGCGACGATGCCATCGTCGTCAACGAAGGCATCCGCAACGGCCCCATCGTCAACAACCAGATCATGCGCACCCGGCCCGGCTCCTCGATCGGGTTCGCCGGCGGGGGCCTCGGCAGTTCCTCGGGGACGGCCCTCGGCATCAAGCTCGCGAAGCCGGATGCGACGGTGGTGCAGATGGTCGGCGACGGCGGCTTCTATTTCGGCAATCCCTCCTCCACATACGCGGTCTCCAAGCAGTACAAGCTGCCGATCTTCACGGTGCTCTTCGACAACTCGGGCTGGTCCGCGGTGAAAGAAGCGACGCTGCGCGTCTATCCCGAAGGCGACGCCAAGGCGACCAACGAGTTCAACGCGCTGCTCGCGCCGGACATCGAGTTCACCAAGATCTGCGAAGCCGCGGGCGGCTATGGCGAGAGGGTGGACGATCCCGATGCGGTGCCGGCGGCGATCCAGCGCTGCCTGAAGGAAGTGCGCGGCGGGCGCTCGGCGCTCGCGCACGTGCGCATACCCGTCCTGTAATTCCCGCTTCAGCGGCGCACGCGGGGCCCGCACCGCGCCTGTGGACGGGTCAACGCCGCAGCGGCCCGCGGCGTTATCGTTGCGGAAACCGCCCGTCATGCCGCGACTCGCCTGCCCTGAAGAACCCCGCGGCACGCTGCACGTCGTGCAGCGTGGTCGCGCCCGCCTGGCCTGCTTTTCCTGCGCGCGCGACCGCATCGCCTACCTCGAAGCGCTGCGCGAATGCGCCGCGCGGGCCGAATGCTCCGTCCACGCCTGGGCTCTGATGGGAAATCACGTTCACCTGCTGGTGACGTCCGCGCGCGCCGCGGGCGCCGCGCGCCTGATGCCGGCGATCGCTGCACGCTATGCGCGCCACCTCGCGGCGGCGTACGGCCACGAAGACTCCGTGTGGGAGGAACCCTACGACGCCTCGCCGGTGCGCGCGCGGGCGCACCTGCTCGCCTGCATGCGCTACATCGAGGAGAACCCGGTGCGCGCTGGACTCGCCGCGCATCCGGGCGCCTACCCCTGGTCGAGCTACCGCGCCAACGCGCTCGGAGAGGACGACGCTCTGGTCACGCCCCACCCGCATTATTGCTCGCTGGGGCGCTCGCCCGACGCACGCCGCGCGGCCTACGCAGCGTCGTTCGCCCGGACCGGAGAACGGGTCATTCCATCTTCACGCCGGCTGTCCGGACCACTTTCGTCCAGAGCTCGAAATCAAACGTGATGCAAGATTCAGTTCATGCGGCTTTTTTAAAACCGCGCTCGATCTCGGCCAGCACGCTGCGGATGCTTTTCAACGCCCACTCGAGCTGCGTGCGGCTGATCACCAGGGGCGGAGCGATGCGCACGACGGTGTGATGGGTATCCCTTGAAAGGATTCCGCGCGCGAGCAGCCGCATGACCACCTCGCGCGCGCTTGCCCAGGCCGGGTCGATATCGATGCCGCTGAACAGGCCCAGGCCGCGGACCTCGCGCACCAAGGGGCTCTTGATCGCGCGCAAGCCCGAGAGCAGGATCTCGCCCAGTTCAGCCGAGCGCTCGACCAGGCGCTCCTCCACCAGAACGTCGAGCGCCTCGAGCGCAACCGCAGCTGCGAGCGGGTTGCCGCCGAAGGTGCTGCCGTGATCGCCCGGCTCGAACACCGCCATCACCTCGCGGCGGGCGAGAAACGCCGATACCGGCAGCAGTCCGCCGCCCAGGGCTTTGCCGAGGATCAGTCCGTCGGGCTTCACGCCCTCATGGTCGCAGGCGAGCAGCCGACCGGTGCGCCCCAGCCCAGTCTGGACTTCGTCGGCGATGAGCAGCACGTTGTGCCTGCGGCAGATGCGCTCGCATTCGGCGAGATAGCCGCGCGGAGGGACGATGATGCCCTGCTCGCCCTGAATCGGCTCAACCAGAAAAGCCGCGGTGCTCGCCGTGATCGCGCGCTCGAATGCCTTCGCGTCGCCGAAGGGCACAAGCTTGAATCCCCGCGGAAACGGCCCAAACCCATCGCGGTACTGCGGCTCGGTGGACATCGCGACGATCGCGATCGAGCGACCGTGGAAATTCCCGCTGCAGGCGATGATCTCCGCCGAGTCTTCAGGGACGCCCTTCACCTTGTGCGCCCATTTGCGCGCTGCTTTGAGCGCGGTTTCGACGGCCTCGAGACCCGTGTTCGTGGGCAGCGCCTGATCCTGCCCGGTGAGCCGGCACAGGCGTTCGAGAAACAGCGGCAAGCGCGTGTTGTAGTACGCCCGCGAAGTAACGGCAAGCGTCTGAGCCTGGCGCGAGAGTGCCGCGACGAGCCGCGGATGGCAGTGGCCGTGGCTCACCGCGGAATACGCGGACATCAAGTCGAGATAACGCCGCCCATGGTCGTCCCATAGGTGAGCCCCTCGCCCGCGCACCAGCACCACGGGGAGGGTATCGTAATTGCGCGCGCCAAACGTGCGCTCGAGTTCCTCCGGCAAACGCGCCGACGCCGGCGCCCCAAGCACCGCAGCGAGGATCTCTTCAATGATCGCTGCGGTCTTGCGACCGCGATCGAGATGCGGGTTGTATTCGGCGACTTCGAGCGCGAGCAAAGAGCGGTCCGCGGAAAAATTGCGCAACGCCGCGATGAGGCCGGCCGCGGGGATGCCGCCGGCGACCGGCGTGCCCACGCCGGGCGCATCGCCCGGCTCGAGCGCGTCCAAATCGATCGAGATTCCGTAGCCGGCGGTGCCGGTGCTCGCGATGCGGACCGCGTCGTCGAGCACCGCGTCGATGCCGCGCTCCTCGATCTCCGTCATCGGGAAGATCTTCACGCCGAGCTCGGAGAGGAGAGCTGCCTCCTCGGACTCGTAGCTGCGGACGCCCACGAGGCACAGGTGCTGGGGCGCGAGCGGCCCTTCGGCGCCTCGGGCGAGCTCCGGATCCGCGCCGCGCCCGAGCAGCGCGGCGAGCGGCATTCCGTGCCGCATGCCGCTGGGGCTGGTCGACGGAGTGTGGCTATCCATGTGGGCGTCGATCCAGACCAGCCCCAGAGGACCGCGGCCAGACAGAGCCTTGGCTGCACCGCTCCAGGTTCCGATCGCGCAGCTGTGGTCGCCGCCGAGCACGATCGGAAATTCCCCTGCGCCGACGACAGCGCCGACCTCGCGCGCCAGGCGCGCGCAGAAATCGACGATCGCGCCATCCCGGGATTTGCCGCGGCGAAGCTGCGGCTGCAGCGTGACGCGCCAGAGCGCATCGGCGCCTCGAGCTGAAAGGTGCGCGAGCAGCCCGTCGGCAAGCAGTTGATGCGGGCCCCGGGCGCAACGCGGATCGCGCGCGCCCAGCCCCGAGGCGGCGCCGATGAGCACCGCCGGCCGGGTGAGCCGTTCATACGATCCGATTGCGCGCATGGTTCGTTTTGGGTCCGAACACTGAGTAGTTGAGACATTCTAGACCCATATGGACGGACGGGTTCGTGTGCGCTCGACCCGGAATGTAGAGCTGGTGATCTGTTCTTGTCGCCTAGCCCCGATTCATTTGCTGAAGTCGCGCCTGCTTCATGGGACCGTCTACTTTTCCTTGATGAAACCGTACTTGACCAGCTGAACGTCTTCGTCCCTGACGAGCCCGATTCCCGGAGCGTGATACTTGTACTCCTTAGCGAGAAGCTCGATGCCGGAGGTTTCCTTCACTTTCATGCATCCGGAAAACGTCCCTGCGGGGGTCTTGCACGTCTCCGTAACGCTTTCGATCTCCGCCCGGTCCATCGCCACGCCGGGCGCGAGCTCCTGGTAGTACTTCATCTTCAATTTCGGAGTTCCGGGCATCATCAGGCCGGCCTTGTGGCCGTTCGCGCCCGCGAGCCACGAGCCGTCGCGCTTGACCACCTTGCCGTTTTCGTAGAACTCCACGTCTTCGCCAAAATAGAACACGTCCTTCGTTTGCGGGCATATGGCGAAGTAATTCCTCGCGATCTCGTACAACTTTCCGTCCTTCCATTCCTTCTCCTCGACGACTCGAGTGTTGACTCCATCGATCGTCTTGGTCTCGCTGAGAACGGTGATCTGGAGCTTCGTGTCTCCTCCTTCCAGGACGAGCTGAAAGCCGGGCTCCAGGACGAAGTACGGATTGCGGCCCGTCGTCGTCAGATTGCAGCTTGAGATGCCGAATTCGTCCTGCCACTCCGACTTCTTGCTCTGCCCCCATGCCGTGGAAAATGCCAGGATCGCGACTGCGGCAAGAGTGGTTTGAACCGTGCGCTTATTCATTGATGCCCTCCTTTTATGAAAGACTTGATGATCGCCCGCATGGGGTGCCAAGCGTTTCAATACCAGATCTTGGCGACCACGCTGAGGCCTCTGTCGTTGCGGCGGAACGTGGGGTTGTTGGGGTCGCCTTCCTCGCGGCGGTAAGCGCTTCCGGGGAAGAACCAGCCCGCTCTCAGATCCAGGCCGAGGCGCTGCACGCCGAACAGGTTGCGAATCCCGACCACGACGTCGAACTCCCTCCCCACGTCCTTGCTCAGCTGGCTGTCATCCTGGTTCATTTGAGCCGTCAGCGCCGAGCCGCGAATTGCGTCCGCGGTTTTATCCAGCCGGTAACGATGAATGAGAAGGTCGACCGAGACCGTCGGCACCGGCCGGAAGCCGAAGCCCGCAGTAATAATGTGGAGGTTGCTCAGCTCCGGGTCGAGGACCTCGCCGTAATATTTGAATTTCGCGGCACCGGCAAACCTCGCCTCATTCGACTGCAGGCCGCTTTGGCGGAATTCCGTGTTCCTGCTGCCGCCGGCGTCGCCGCTGCCGAACGCATAGCCCGCGCTGACGTTCATCGGGAGGCCCGGAAAGCGGTAGGTGTAGCCGACATCGACTGCGCGAGCCGCAAAAGGCCGCGCCTGCTCGTCCCTGCCGCCAAGATAAGCGAGCTCGATCCAATAGTTCAGCTCTTCGGTTGGCGTTCCGTAGGCGCGTACCCCCATGAGCCGCGGCTGACCCTCCAGCCGGGCGCGGTCCCTGCGGACGATCGTGTAGCCGGACAGTCTCAGGTCCTCGATCCCGCGGTAGTCCGCGTACAGCATCGACGTGTCGATCCGATCGGTCGCTTGTCGGCCGATCAGATCCCAGTCCCAGGCCACCTCCCGGCCGTGGAGCGCTTCGACCCGGAAAGAGCCTTGCCTGAGCACGACGCTGGCGACATCCATCGAAGTGTCATACAGCCAGTGCCGCTCGTCCTCGTAGTTCCGCCGGCCGAAATTGAACTCGAACGGGGCCGTAATGCCTCTGATCGTCACGTAGCCCTGGTCGACAAGAAGAGCGCTGTTTCTCTTCGGCGCGAGTACGGTCTCACCGGTCGGAAGCGTGACGCTGCTCTCCTCGTGCACGGGGATTTCCTTCTCGAGGATCATCTCCAGCGTCGTCACCAGCCAGTCCGTCGGCCGATAGACGATGATGCCGTTCAGTTGGGGCTTCGCGATCAGGGAGTTGTCGCGGACCGTCCTGTTGAGATCGGGGTCGCGGAGGTAGGTGACCTCCGATTCGCTGCCGATCGAATACTGGTAGTTCAGTCTCTGGGGCAGCTCCCACGGCAGGGTTCCGGGCAACCGATGCCGTGATGTGGCGCTGTCGGACAGCAAGGAAGTTTCCCCGCCGGGCGCACGCGGGGGAAGCTGGAATTGCGCCAGTTGAATGGGCTTCACGTCGTCGGCTGCGCGCTCCCCGATGGACCTCGGTGGATCAGGGTCGGCCGGCGCGATCTTCTCGCTCCCCTGCAGGCGTCCTCGGAGGACATCGCTGCGACCCAGCGGCGTATCGGCGAAGACGCCCTCGCTCCTGTCGATCTTCAGCTCAACGGCGCAGACAGGCAGGCTCGAGCTCAAGCTGACAACGAGCGCCGTCGACCATCCCGCGCAGGCCGCTTCGATTCGGGACATTCGGGTCGAGCCGGCGCAGGGTTTCCCCGGCGCCGGATACCGATCCGCGCTGATCATCTGTGCATCCACCCTTACGCGTCTGTCAGACCCAGATCGGTTTGGCGTTGCGCTCCCGACCCGACGAGCAGCGCCGGCATGACGAACAAGGTGAACAAGGTGGATGCCGCAAGGCCGCCCATGATGACGATCGCCATCGGCTGCACGATCTCCAGACCGGGGATCCGCCCGAGGAGGACAATCGGCAGCAAGGCGGCGATGATCGCTGCGGAGCTCGCCAGGATGGGTATCAGCCGTTCCCGCGCCCCGCGGACGGCGAGATCAAAACCAACCGGCACGCCTTCCTCTCCCTCGAGACGCCGATAGCGATTGATCAGCAAGATGCCGTTCCTGGCGGCGATGCCGAGCACCGCGAGAAACCCGATGATCGACCCAAGCGAGATCACCCCGCCGCCCGCCAGCGCCCCCATCACTCCGCCGGCGAGAGCCGCCGGGATGGCGAGGAAAGCGATCATCGCCAGGCGCCAGCTCCGGAAGCAGGCCTGCAGCAGCAGGAAAATCCCGATCACCGCGGCGGCGGCTACGCCCAGCATGTGCCGCTGCGCGCTTTCGCGCTCGGCGTATTCGCCCAGGAGCTCCGGGTGATGCTCGAGCGGAAACTGGATTTTCTCGAGCTTGTCCTCGACTTCGTCGATCACGGAACCCGGATCGCGCCCGGCCACGTTGGCCGCCACATCGACGTAAGGCGCGATGGCCTCGTGCCTGATGACCTGCGGGGTCGACACCATCTTCACGTCGGCGATATCGCCCAGACGCGCGTGGGTGCGGTCCGACTTTCCGATCCACAGATCGGAAAGATTGGTCAGGCTCTGGCGCGCTTCGGGCGCGCCAAGGACCACCACCTCGTAGATCTTCTGCTCCTTGAACAGAAAGCCGACGACCAGGCCGGAGAACACCGTCGCCGTAGCGCGCCGCACGTCGCCGGGTTTGACGTTGGCGGGACCAGCAGCATCCAGGTTCAACTTGACCTGAACCGTGGGCTCGTCCACCTGGTCCTCGGCGCGCAGATCGACGATCCCGGCGATGCCGGAAAGCGCCTGTCTGACCTCCTCGGCCTTTTGATTCAGGACTTCGCGCTTCGGACCGTAGATGCGCACGACGATTGCCTTGCTCGCGCCGGTCAGCACTTCGCCGACTTTGTCGCGCAAGTAGAATTGCACGCTGTGTTCGACGCCCGGGTATCCGGCCACCGTCTCCCGGATCGCGGCGATCGTCTTGTCGTAGTCGGCTTTGGGATCGATGCCGACCCAGACCTGGCTCGAATTGACGCCCACGACCTGGTCCCCCGTCACCGCGCGCCCCACATGGGCGCCGACCGAGCGCACTCCGGGAAGCGATCGCAACTCGTCGCTGACCCGGGAGGTCACCCGGTGGGTCTCGGTATGCGAGGTGCCGGGCGCGGTGGACCAATTCACCAGCAGGTTCCTCTCCTTGAAGGAAGGAAGCAAGGATTGCCCGAGCAAGGGCAATACGCCAACGCCGGCCACCACCATGACGCCGGCGGCTATGAGCGCCTTGCGCGGCGCAGTGACGATGCGCCGGAGAACCGCGTCGTATTTGCCGAGAAGCCAGACGGCAACGGGCGACTCACGATGCACGCGCGACGCTTCGCCCCGCAGCAGCAGGCTCAACGCCGGCGTCACGGTCAAGGCAACGATCATCGACGCCAACACCGCCAGCACGTAGGACCAGGCCAGCGGTTCGAAGAACGCACCCGACACCCCGCCCATGAAGAAGATGGGCGTGACGGCGAGTATGACGATCAGAGTGGCGTAGAGAGCGGCGCTTCGCGTCTGCAGCGTCGTCTCATAGACGAGGGTCGCAACCGATGCGCCGTCCTGTTTTCGCTCGCGCAGCCGCCGCAGCAGCGTTTCCACGTCGACGACCGCGTCATCGATGACCACGGCCAGCGCCACCACCAGGCCCGCGAGAATCATGGTGTTGATCGTCGCGCCGGTCAGGTGCAGGGCGATGACTCCGGCCAGCAGCGCCACCGGGATCGACACGACGCTGACCAGTGCGCTGCGCCAATCGAACAGGAATGCGCCTATGACCAGGCTGACGAGGAGCGCGCCGATGATGATCGCCAGGGTCAGATTGGAGATCGAGTCCTCGACATACGAAGCCAGGCGGAAGACGTTGGTGTCGATCTGCACGCCGGGAAGACCGCGGCTCAACTCGGCCAGTGCCTGGTCGACCGCGCGAGTGACTGCCAGCGTGTTGGCAGCCGGAAACTTCTCGATGACGAGCATGAGGCCGTTGCCGTTCTTGACGACGGCGTCACCGATCAGCGGGGGGTGCGCAAAGCTCTGCTCGGTGACCTCGCCCAGGGACATCAGCTTGCCGGTCAGCATCAAGTGAAGCGGCGAAACGGGCACCTTTGCCATGTCCTCCGGCGCCTCGATCGGCATCGTGTGTTGGACGCCCAGCCTCTGATTGGGGTTGTCGATCCAACCGCCCGTCCCGGGCGACGATCCCTTCAGGAAAGACAGGGGAGACACCCACAGAGCGTCTCCGGCCGCGGCGATGATGTCTTCCTGCATCACGCGGGCCTCGTGCAGTCGATTGGGATCGATCTGCACATGCAATTGCCGCAGGCGCTGGCCCCAGATCGCCACGTTGGCTACACCGGGCACGCCCAGCAGCCTCGGCTTGATCGTCCAGCGGGCGAGCAGCGACAGTTCCGTCGGCTCGACCTTGTCAGACGTGATCCCGATCATCATGAAGCGGCTGGTCGCCGACAGGGGCTGCAGGATGACCGGGGGCTGCGCGACGTTCGGCAGCGTATACGCCAGGGTCAGGCGCTCCTGGATCATCTGCCGCGCTTTCATGATGTCGGTTCCGCGATTGAAAGTGAGCAAGATCGACGAAAGCCCGCTCACCGACTCCGAGCGGATCGATTTGAGCCACGGCACGCCGCTCAGCAACTCCTCGAGATTGAGGGTGATCAGGCTTTCCACCTCCGCGGCGGACAGCCCGAGCGCTTCGACCTGAACTTGAACGACCGGAGGCGCGAACTCGGGGAAGACATCGACGGGCATCTTCTTGACCTGAATGGTCCCGAACACGACCAGGGCCGCGGCGACACCCAACACCAGGAAGCGGAACTGCAGACTCGAACCGATGATCCAGCGAAACATTTTCCTAACCCCCCGTCCGTACCTCGATGAGTTTGCCTATGCGCCGTTATTTCTTGAAGATCTCGGCGCCGTACAGCATTGCCGCGCCGACGGTGACTATCGGGGTGCCGACGGCCGGGCCCTCGGACAGCACCGCCACATCGCCTATGACGCGATCGACGCCGATGCCCTGGCGTTCGAACGTCAGCGGCTTCGGGCTGACGTATACCCAGGCGGCGCCTTTCGCGTCGTAGTAGACGGCCCCGTAGGGCACGATCTTCTGCTTTTCGCTGCTGCCCGCGAGCTGGAGCTCGACGCGCATGCGATCGTTCACCGCCAGACCGTTGTTCTTGCCGGGCACCACGTAGTACAGCGACAACATCGAGCGCTTCATGTCTTCAAGGGGCGCCATCCCGGACGGCCGTGCCAAGACTTCACTGCTCAGCTTGGCGCGCGTGGCGAGCGGCAGGATGCGCGCCGGCTTGTCCTTCGCCAGCCTGTCCCACTCTCCGGG
>DATHJM010000350.1:0-3460 GCA_035489775.1 Burkholderiales bacterium | reverse complement strand
CTTTCTCCCTCAACGTGGAAAAGCGCAAGAACTACCGATATCACGCGTATCACATCACCTATGAGCTGGATCTCCTCCTCGATCTTCTCGACAAGGAAAAGCCGCAAGTGATCGTCAACTACGCGGCCCAGGGAGAGGGTGCCGTTTCCTGGAAGCATTCTTGGCGCTTCTTCGAAACCAACTCGATGGCGCT
This sequence comes from Burkholderiales bacterium, assembly GCA_035489775.1. Classification (GTDB taxonomy): domain Bacteria; phylum Pseudomonadota; class Gammaproteobacteria; order Burkholderiales; family SG8-39; genus VBDM01. The sequence continues at coordinate 3,267 of DATHJM010000350.1, read as the reverse complement.
CGCCCGTCTTTGCGAGGAGTTGATGAAGCGCGGCTGGCTCGAGCGCTTCATCCAGATCGGCACCTCGGAGATGTACGGATCCGTGGAGCACGCGTCGACCGAGGACGAACCAATCAAGCCGACGAGCCCCTATGCGGCCTCGAAGGTCGCCTTCGACATGTATCTCGTTTCGATTCACAAGTTCCTCAAGTTCCCCATGAACGTGATCCGCCCGTCGAACGCCTATTGTCCGGGCCAGCTGCTCCATCGCGTCATTCCGAAGGCCATCATCTGCGGCCTCACCGGGACGAAGCTTCCGCTGCAGGGAGGCGGAAGAGCGGAGAAGTCGTACATTCACGCGCGCGATCTCGCGCGAGCCATACATCTGGTTTCCGAAAAAGCTCCGCTCGGGAAAATCTACAATGCAGGGCCGGCGAAGCCGACCAGCATCCGTCGCGTGGTCGAGCTGTGCGCCGAAGCGCTCAACATGCCCTTTGCACAGCTGTGCGAAATGGCGCCGGACCGCCTTGGGCAGGACTCGCGCTATTGGCTGGACTCGAGCGCGATCAAGCGCGACGTAGGCTGGGAGCCGCAGATAGGCTGGAAAGAAGGGCTCGGCGAGATGGTCGCGTGGGGCCGCAAATATCTTGACCAGCTGAAGGATTGGCCAAAGGACTATGTTCTGCGTGGTTAAGCCTCGCCAGTCGCCAGAGTTCGCGGTGCCCCGGCCTCCCGCAAAACATGCAGCCCAGGGAGATGGCCCGTCGGCGGATTATTTCGTCCGCGCGGACGGACCGCTCAAGCCCGCCGATGCGGTCGCGGCGCTCCTCGTTCTCGAGGACGGCCGATACGTGATGCAGCTTCGCGACGCCTCGCCCAACATCTTTTATCCGAATCATTGGGGTTGCTTCGGCGGCGCCGTAGACGCCGGCGAGCGTTCGCTCGAAGCGCTCCGGCGCGAGCTGCGCGAGGAGCTCGAGTACGAGCTCGACAACGCCAACGAGTTCACGCGATTTGATTTCGACCTCACCCAGCTCGGACAGCCCAAGGTGTCCCGCATCTATTTCGAGGTTTTCGTGCCCCCGCAGGCCTTTAGGCGGTTCGTCCTGCACGAAGGCGCCGATATGCAAGCGCTTGCAGGACAAGACCTCCTGGTCGAAAGGCAAACCACGCCTTACGACGCGTTTGCGATCTGGATGCACATGAGCAAACGCCGCTTCGCTTCGGCCCGGGGCTAGCGAGGCCCATGGGAATCCTGACTCACGACGCCATTCTCAAGGCGGGCCTCTATAAATCGCTTTCGATCGCGGACAGCGAGGCCGAGACGGCGAAGTCGTTGCACCGCTTCATGTTGCGGCTGCGCCAATGCGAGGAGGCGCTTGCGCGCGAGTACCACCCTGCCGATGAGATGCGCTGCCCGGTTCACTTCTGCGTCGGGCAGGAGGCCGCTCCGGCGGCGTTATCGCTGCTGCTGCGCGACGACGACTACCTCTACTCGCATCATCGCTCGCACGGCTATTACCTCGCCAAGCACGCGCCCATGCCGGCCCTGTTCGCGGAACTCTACGGCAAACAGACCGGCGCAAATGCCGGACTCGCCGGTTCGCAGGACATCTCGTTTCCTTCGCGTCACTTCTTTAGCGGCGCTATTCTCGCCGGCGCAACGGCGATCTCGCTCGGCTCGGCGTTCGCGTTCCAGCTTCGGGGGACGGATCAGGTGGCCGTCGCGGGGTTCGGGGAGTCGGCGACCGACGAGGGCATTTTCTGGGAATCGGTGAACTACGCGGCGCTCGCCAAGCTGCCGCTCGTGCTGGTTTGCGAAAACAACAACTACTCGGTGTTCTCGCCGCAGCTCAAGCGCCAGTCGCTTGACAACATCAGCGAGAGGGTGAGGACTTTCGGCGTCGCGAGCACCGCGATCTTCGGCAACGACGCAATGCTGGTCCACCGCACGCTCCGCCATGCGATCGCGCGCGCACGTGCGGGCGAGGGACCGACCTTCATCGAAGCCTACACGTATCGCTGGAGCGGGCACTACGGCCCTGCGAGCGACGACCTCGTCGGTTATCGTGCCCCCGAAGAGCTGGAGGCTTGGAAGCGGAATTGCCCGATTAAGCTGCTCGAAGAAGCGCTGCGCGCGAAAAGCCTGCTTACAGATGCTGACAAGGAGCAACTTCTGCGGGAGATCGAGAATGAGATCGATGAGTGCTTCCGTTTCGCGAAATCGAGCCCTTTCCCCTCGACGCCTGACTGGACCGCGCTCAATCTAGCAAGAGCAACGCCGGAAGCCGATCGGCTACTCGCCGAAATCGACCTGGGCGACTTCGATGCGCACCAGGAATCGACTCAGGCGAAAGGTTACTGAGACCCAGAACATGCCCGAGTTCAGCTGAATGCCGTCGAAACGCAAAACGCCCCCTGCTCGAGCAGCACCTTCGCGGGACGTCCCCGGGGCCGCACACCCGGAGGCCAGCTATGCGGACGCGCTCAGGCAGGGTCTGCAGCAAGCGATGGAGCTCAGCGATCGGGTCGTCGTCGTGGGCCAGCTGGTCGACTATGCGCCAGGCGTGTTTGGCTCGACGACCGGCCTCGCCGAGCGGTTCGGCACCGGGCGGGTTCGCGACTTCCCGGTGTCCGAGAGCGCCATGACGGCGCTCGGCGTTGGCGCCGCCGTCGCGGGCATGCGGCCGGTGCTGGTGCACCATCGCCTCGATTTCATGCTCTATTCGATAGACACCATCGTAAACTGGCTTTCGCTCTGGCGTTTCAAATCGAACGGAAAATCGTCCGCGCCAGTCACCATCCGAGCGATCGTAGGACGCGGCTGGGGACAAGGACCGCAGCACTCCAAGAGTCTGCATGCGTGGTTCGCCCATGTTCCCGGACTCAAGGTCGCCATGCCCGCGACCGCCTTTGACGCGAAGGGCCTGTTGCTCGAGAGCATATTCGGCGAAGACCCGGTAATCATGATCGAGCACCGCTCCTTGTTCGGCCTGAAGGATCGCGTTCCGGAATTTCCCTACCGAGTTCGCTTCGGGCATGCCGCGGTGCGCCGGGTCGGCACTGACCTTACGCTGGTCGGAGCCGGCGTTATGGTTCCGCTCAGTCTCCGAATCGCCGCACAGCTCGCGGAACACCGCATCGAGGCCGAAGTGATCGATCTGCGCACGATTTCGCCCCTGGACATGGACACGGTGTTACGTTCCGTGGAGAAAACCGGCCGCCTCGCCGTGTTCGACCCGACGTGGAACTCTTTCGGCATGGCTGCCGAGGTCATCGCGCGTGTCG
>DATHJM010000349.1:0-8622 GCA_035489775.1 Burkholderiales bacterium | reverse complement strand
GCTTGAGCAGGATCGCCGCAAGCACCGCCGAGCCCCCGGTGGGCGCTTCGACGTGCGCATCCGGAAGCCAGGTGTGCACCGGCCACATCGGCACTTTCACCGCGAACGCCATAAGGAAGGCGATGAAGAGCAGGATCTGCGCGTTCAGCGGCAGCGGCAGCTTGTGGTAGTCGAGCACCGCGAAGCTGCCGCCCGACTTGTTGTACAGGTAGATGAACGCAATCAGCATCAGCAGCGACCCGAGCAGCGTATACAGGAAGAACTTGACGGCCGCGTAGACCCGGTTCGGCCCGCCCCAAACGCCGATCACCAGATACATCGGGATCAGCGTCGCTTCGAAGAAGACGTAGAAGAGCACTGCGTCCAGCGCGGCGAAGGTGCCGTTCAAAAGCCCCGACATGACCAGAAACGCCGCCATGTACTGGGCCACCCTGCTGCGAATCACCTCCCAGCCGGCGATCACCACCAGCACGGTGATGAAGCTGTTCAGCAGGATGAACAAGACCGAAATGCCGTCGACGCCCAGGTGATAGTTCACGTTGAATCGTGGAATCCAGGGATTCAGCTCAACGAACTGCATGGCGCTCGTGCCCGTGTGGAAACCGGTGACGAGCGGGATCGTCACCAGAAATCCGACGAGCGCGCCGAGAAGCGAGATCCACCGCGCTTCGCGGGGGTTCCTGTCGCCGACTGCGAGGACGATGAGCCCCGCGACGATCGGGACCCATATGGCGAGGCTGAGCCAGTGCGAAGGCGGGTGCATTTTTCTTATTAGCGGACCAGCGTGCCTCTGAAAAAGATGAAGTACGTGAGCAGCACGGAAACGCCGATGATCATGAAAAATGCGTACTGGTAGATGTATCCGGACTGGATCAGGCGCACCACTCCGGCGAACCACCCGATGAGCCTCGCCGAGCCGTTCACCATCAGACCATCGATCACGGCCACGTCGCCGAAGCGCCACAGGCCGCTGCCGAGTTTCCTGGCGCCGCCCGCAAAGAACCAGTCGTTGAAGCGATCGAAGCCGTATTTCTCCTCGAGGATGGTTACGAGCAACCCGGCCCTATTCCTCAGCTTCGCAGGCAACTCCGGTCTGAGGATGTAGAGGTACCAGGCAGCGGCGATACCGGCCACGGTCAGCCAGAACGGGACGGTCTTCAGCGCATGAGCCATCATCGGCAGCACGCCGTGGAACTCTTCGGCCATTTCGCGCAATCCCGGGTGCGAAGGCGCAATCGAGATCGACTCTCCGAAGTAGCCGCCGAACAACACCGGCCCGATCAGCCACCCCGCGCAGATCGAGGGAATGGCGAGCAGCACGAGCGGCACGGTGACGACCGCGGGCGACTCGTGCGGTGCGTGACTGTGATGATCACCGTGCCCGTGACCGTGCGACTCGAAGCGCTCTTTGCCGTGGAACGCGTAGAACAGGAGGCGGAAGGTGTAGAACGCGGTCACGAACACGCACGCCGTCACCGCGAGCCACGCGAACCCCGCGCCGGGGGTCTTGGACAGGTGCACCGCCTCGATGATCGCGTCCTTGGAAAAAAAACCGGCGAACCCCGGAACCCCTGCGCTCGCTATCGCGCCGATCAGGACCGTGGCGTAGGTCCAGGGCATGTACTTCCGCAGCCCGCCCATCTTGCGCATGTCCTGCTCGTGGTGCAGGGCGATGATGACCGAGCCCGCGCCGAGGAAAAGCAGGGCCTTGAAGAACGCGTGGGTCATGAGGTGGAAGATCGCCGCCGAATACGCCGAGGCGCCGAGCGCCACCGTCATGTATCCGAGCTGGGAAAGGGTCGAATACGCCACCACGCGCTTGATGTCGTACTGAACGACGGCGATCAGGGCCATGAAAAAGGCGGTGATCCCGCCGATCACGAGCACGAACGAAAGCGCGGTCTGCGAGTGCTCGAACAGCGGCGACATGCGCGCCACCATGAAGATGCCCGCCGTCACCATGGTCGCGGCGTGGATCAGGGCCGAGATCGGCGTTGGGCCCTCCATCGAATCGGGCAGCCACACGTGGAGGGGAAATTGCGCCGACTTGCCCATCGCGCCGACGAAAAGCCCGATGCAGATCGCCGAGAGCAGCAGCCACGGCGCGCCGGGGATGGCCTCGATCGTGGCGCCGGCCATCGACGGGGCCCGCGAGAAAACCGCCGCATAGTCGAGCGTCCCGAAGTACGCGAGAACGAGCGCTATCGCGAGCAGGAAGCCGAAATCTCCTACCCGGTTTACGAGGAACGCCTTCAGGTTCGCGTAGATCGCGCTGGGCCGCGTATACCAGAAGCCAATCAGCAGATACGACACCAGGCCCACGGCCTCCCAGCCGAAAAAGAGCTGCAGGAAATTGTTCGCCATCACCAGTATCAGCATCGAGAAGGTAAACAGCGCGATGTAGGCGAAGAAGCGCTGGTAACCCGGGTCGTCGGCCATGTATCCGATGGTGTAGATGTGCACCATCAGCGACACGAAAGTCACCACCACCATCATGAGGGCGGAGAGGCGGTCGATGAGGAAGCCGATCTCGAACCGGGTCCCGTCCGACACGAGCCAGGTATAGACCGGTCCGTTGAATACCGTGCCGTCCAGTACGTCGCGGAAAATCAGGCAGGAAACGGCCAAGGAAATCGCCACCCCGATGATCGTGACCCAATGCGCGCCCGCGCGCCCGATTCTCCGGCCGCCGAGGCCGGCGATAAGCGCACCTGCAAGAGGAGCGAGTGGCACGATCAGGTAAAGCTGCAGGCCCGTCATGTCACCCTTTCAGGTTGTCGAGATCGTCGACGTGGATGGTCTGCAGATTGCGGAACAGCACGATGAGTATCGCCAGACCGATCGCCGATTCCGCCGCCGCCACGGTCAGGATGAAGAACACGAACACCTGCCCGGCCATGTCGCCGAGGTAGTGCGAAAAGGCGATGAAGTTCATGTTGACGGCGAGCAGCATCAGCTCGATCGCCATCAGCAGGATGATGACGTTCTTGCGGTTGAGAAAGATCCCGACGACGCTGATCGCGAACAGCACCGCGCCGAGGATCAGGAAATGCGACAGTGACAGCAAACAACGCCTCCCATTTTTACCTGCAGCTAGTCGTTTTTCTCCGACGGCATCGAAACCAGCCGCACCCGGTCACCGCGCCTGACCGCGACCTGCCGGGCCGGGTCCTGGTACTTCGTGTCCTTGCGCTTTCTGAGCGTCAGCGCGATCGCTACGACGATCGCCACCAGCAGCAGCACCGCGGCGAGCTCGAGCGGGTAGGCGTAGTCGGTATAGAGCAGGCGCCCGAGGTCCTTGGTGTTGCTCGCGCCCGGCCCGGGATCCCGCGGGGCGGGAAGCGCTTCGACTCCGAAATATCCGCCGCCCAGAACGAGCACCATCTCGAGCACCATGAGGATTCCGACCGTGGCCCCCAGCGGAAGGTAGCTCCAGAACCCCTCGCGCAGGCGCTCGAGGTTGATGTCGAGCATCATCACCACGAACAGGAACAGCACCATCACGGCGCCGACGTAGACGAGCACGAGCGCAATGGCGAGAAACTCAGCGCGCAGCAGCATCCACAGCGCCGCGGCGGTGAAGAAGGCAAGCACCAGGAACAGCGCCGAGTGCACCGGGTTGCGCACGGTGATTACGCACGCCGCCGCAACCACCAGAATCACCGCAAAGAGCCAGAAAAGAATGGTTTCAAACACGGTTCTGTCTAGCGGTACGCGGCATCCGCGGCGCGGTCCTTGGCGATCTGCTCCTCGTACCGGTCGCCCACCGCGAGCAGCATTTCCTTGGTGTAGTAGAGATCGCCGCGCTGCTCGCCGTGATATTCGAGGATGCGCGTCTCGACGATCGAGTCCACGGGGCAGGACTCCTCGCACAGTCCGCAGAAAATGCATTTGGTGAGATCGATGTCGTAGCGCGTGGTGCGCCGCGTTCCGTCGGAACGCTGCTCGGACTCGATCGTAATCGCAAGCGCCGGGCAGACGGCCTCGCACAGCTTGCAGGCAATGCAGCGCTCCTCGCCGTTCGGGTAGCGGCGCAGGGCGTGCAGCCCGCGGAAGCGCGGGCTCATCGGCGTCTTCTCCTCGGGAAACTGCACCGTGATCTTGCGCCTGAAGAGATGGCGCCCGGTGAGCGCCATTCCCTTCGCCAGCTCGAGCAGCAGAAAGCTCCTGAAGAAGTCGCGGATTCTATTGATCACGAAATCACCAAATATTCCACGGCGTCTGCATCCAGACGGCGATCACGACCAGCCACACGAGCGTCGCGGGAATGAACACCTTCCAGCCGAGCCGCATGATCTGGTCGTAGCGGTAGCGCGGGAACGTCGCCCTGAACCACAGCAGCAATGACACCATGAAGAAGATCTTCGCGAACAGCCAGACGAACGGGGGGATTGCGCCCAGGAACGGCGATTCGATGGGCGCCGCCCAGCCGCCGAGGAACATGACGGTGGCGAGCGCGGACACGAGGATCATGTTGGCGTATTCGCCCAGGAAAAACAGCGCGAAGGGCATGCCCGAGTATTCGACATGGAACCCGGCGACGAGTTCGGATTCGCCCTCCGCCACGTCGAACGGCGCGCGATTGGTCTCGGCCACGCCCGAGATGAAGTACACCAGGAACATGGGCGCGAGCGGAAGCCAGTTCCAGGAGAGGAAATTGAGTCCCTTGTGGGCGAAATAGCCGCGTTGCTGGCCGGCGACGATGTCGGTGAGGTTGAGACTGTGAGAAACCATCAGCACGCACACCAGCGCGAATCCCATCGCGATTTCGTAAGCGACGATCTGGGCGGCCGAGCGCATGGCCCCGAGAAACGCATACTTCGAGTTGGAGGCCCAACCGGCAACGATGACGCCGTACACGCCCATCGAGGTGATCGCCATCACGTAGAGCAGCCCCGCGTTGATGTCCGCGAGCACCGCCTCCGGACCGAAAGGGATCACCGCCCAGGCGGCGAGCGCCGGCATCAGAGTCAACATCGGCGCGAAAATGAACAGGAACTTGTTCGCCCCCGTCGGAACGATCAGTTCCTTGAACATGAGCTTGATGGCGTCGGCGATCGGCTGCAGCAGTCCCAGCGGGCCCACGCGGTTGGGACCGAGGCGGATCTGCATCCAGCCGATGAGCTTCCTCTCCCACAAGGTGAGGTACGCGACGCAGAAGAAAAGCGGCAACACGATGCACAGGATCAGGATCGTGTTCTTCACGAGCGTCCAGGCGGGCGGCCCCCACTGCGGACCGAGCCAGGCGGTCCAGAGATTCGCCCAGATGTCGAACACAGTCGTCATGTACGCTCAACCGAGACCGGGCCGAACATCGGACCGAGGGCCGCGGTGTGCCGGTGCGCGGCGGCGAGCCTCACGCAGCCGGCGGGCAGGCGCTCGTCGATGCCGACTTCGACGATCGCTTCCCCCTCGCCCTGGCGCACACGCACGCGTTCGCCCGCTCTGACGCCCAGCTCCTGCGCCAGCACCGGCCCCACCCAGGCGCGCGGAGGCAGCGCGTCGCGCGTCCTCTGCAACGAAGCCGCTCGGCGCACGATCGGATCGCTGAAATAGATGGGGACGTCCGCAATTCGCTGCAGTTCCTGGCCGGGTGCGGAATCGAACGCGAGCTCAAGGCCGTTCAGCCGGCTGTCGAGTCTGCCCGCCACGTCTCCGGGCCTGCACGCCTCGTCGCGTATCGCTTCGGTCGATTCGTGATCGAAACCCGGAAGGCTCATCAGATTGCCGAGCACGCGAAGCACCTTCCACGCGGGCCGGGCCTCGCCGAAGGGCTTCACCGCGCCGTTGAAGCTCTGCATCCGCCCCTCGCAATTGACGTAGGTACCCGAGGTCTCCGTGAAAGGCACGGCCGGGAGAAGCACGTTGGCGTAGTCGGCTGCGAAGCTCCGGTAGGCGGCGATCGCGACCACCAGATCCGCGCCGCCCATCGCCTTGATCGCCGTGCGCGGGTCGTGGCAGTCGAAATCAGGCTCCGCGTTGAGGAGCAGATATGCCCTTCGCGGTTGCTCGAGCATCGCCTTCGCGTTCAAGCCGCCCTCCGAGGGAATGCAGCCGGCGAGATAGCCTCCGACGCTGTTGGCCGCCTCGCCCAGGAAACCGAATCGGCCGCCGAGCAGGCCGGCGAGCTCCTGTGCGAGCAGCTGCAGTTGTGCGGCCTGCGGATGCTGTGCGGCGAGGTTGCCTAGCAGCACTGCAACGCTCTGTCCCGAGGCGAGGCTTGCGGCGATCGCTCTGGCTTCAGTGCCGACGCTCAGGGCCGCGAGGCCCGCGGGCGCGGGCTTTTGCCTCGCTTCCGCGACTGCTTTCACAACCTGGGCGAGCGTCCCCGCCAGCTCGCTCGGGCGCACGATCGCCTTGTTCGTAAGCGGCATCAGGAGATCGTCGTCGGCGCAGTGCAGGACGTTGATCTGGGATTTGCGCTTCGCGATCCGGCGCAGGCGGGAAGCGACCAGCGGATGGTCCTTGCGCAGGAACGAGCCGACCACGAGCGCGCGGTCCAATGCCCCGAGCTCCGCGAGCTTCATCCCGAGCCAGGGAACTCCGGCGCGCTTGCCGTCCGCGGAAAAGTCCGACTGGCGCAGGCGGAAATCGACGTTGTCGCTGCCCATCGCGCGCATGAGTTTCGCGAGCAGCGCCATCTCCTCGAAGGTGGAATGGGGGCTGGCGAGCGCGCCGATTTCCTTCGGATCGTACTTGTAGCGGATTTCCGAGAGGGTCCTCGCAACGTGCTCGAGCGCCGCCTGCCAGTCGACCTCCCGCCAGCGTCCGCCCTCTTTCAACATCGGCCGCTGGAGCCGCTCCTCGGAGTTGAGGCCTTCGTAGGAAAAACGGTCCCGGTCGGAGAGCCAGCACTCGTTCAGGTCCTCGCTCTCGAGCGGCAGCACCCTCATGACACGGTTCTGCTTCACCTGCACGATCAGGTTCGAGCCCAGGCTGTCGTGCGGACTGACGGACTTGCGCCCCGAAAGCTCCCAGTTGCGCGCCGTGTAGCGAAACGGCTTCGAGGTGAGGGCGCCCACCGGGCACAGGTCGATCACGTTGCCGGAGAGCTCCGAGTCCACCGTTTTTCCCACGAAACTGACGATCTCCGCATGTTCGCCCCTGCCGATCATGCCGAGTTCCATAATGCCGGCGAGCTCCTGGCCGAAGCGCACGCAGCGCGTGCAGTGGATGCAGCGCGTCATGTCGGTCGCGATGAGCGGGCCCAGATTCTTGTTCAGCACCACGCGCTTTTCCTCGGTGTAGCGCGAGGCGCTCTTGCCGTAGCCGACCGCGAGGTCCTGGAGCTGGCATTCCCCGCCCTGATCGCAGATCGGGCAGTCGAGCGGATGGTTGATGAGGAGGAACTCCATCACGCTGTCCTGCGCCTGCCGCGCATAGTCCGAACGCGTGAACACCTTCATGCCGTCGGCGGCAGGCGTGGCGCAGGCGGGTTGGGGCTTGGGCGCCTTTTCGATCTGCACGAGGCACATCCGGCAGTTGGCCGCAATGGAGAGTTTCTTGTGGTAACAGAAATGCGGGATGTAGATCCCCAAACCGTTCGCCGCCTCCATGACGGTGGCGCCGTTTCTGACTTCGGTTTCCCTGCCGTCGATCGTGAGTTTCGGCATGATTCAGGCCGCCCGACGTTCGGGGACGCTCGGCGTCGTTGAATATCCAGGTTCGGTCACCGTGCAGCGCTTGTGGTCGATGTGATATTGGAATTCGCTGCGAAAGTGCTGTATGAAGCTCTTCACCGGCAATGCCGCCGCGTCACCCAGCGCGCAAATGGTGCGCCCGGCGATGTTGTCGGCGACGTTCGTGAGAAGGTCGAGATCCTCGTTTTTCCCCTTTCCGTGCTCGATCCTGTTCACCATCCGGTACAGCCACCCGGTGCCTTCGCGGCAGGGCGTGCACTGGCCGCAGGATTCCTCGAAGTAAAAATACGACAGGCGCTCGAGCGCCCTGACCATGCAAGTAGTCTCGTCCATGATGATGACGGCGCCCGAGCCGAGCATCGAGCCGGCCTTGGCGATCGAGTCGTAGTCCATGTCCGTGCGCATCATAACTTCGGCCGGAAGCACGGGCATCGACGAGCTGTCGGGAATCACGCCCTTGAGCTTGCGCCCGTCCCGCATTCCGCCGGCCATCTCGAGCAGCTTCGCGAACGGCGTGCCGAGTTTCACCTCGTAGTTGCCCGGCCGCGCGACGTGTCCAGTCACGGAAAAAATCTTCGTACCGCCGTTGTTCGGCCGCCCAAGGGCAAGGAACGCATCCGCGCCGTGGTTGACGATCCAGGGCACCGCGGCAAAGGTCTCGGTGTTGTTGATCGTCGTAGGCCTGCCGTAGAGACCGAAGCTCGCGGGAAACGGCGGCTTGAAGCGCGGCAGTCCTTTCTTGCCTTCGAGAGACTCCAGCAGCGCGGTCTCCTCGCCGCAGATGTAGGCGCCGTAACCGTGGTGGTTGTGGAGCTCGAAGGAAAATCCGCTCCCGAGGATATTCTTGCCGATGAATCCCGCGGCGCGCGCTTCGGCGAGGGCTTCCTCGCAGCGCTCGTAGATGTCCCAGATCTCCCCATGGATGTAGTTGTAGCCGGTGCCGACCCCCATCGCGTAGGCGGCTATCGCCATGCCTTCGATG
>DATHJM010000348.1:0-8633 GCA_035489775.1 Burkholderiales bacterium | reverse complement strand
GATCATCGCTGAATAGATGGCGAGCATCACGAGGATCGAGATGTTCTCGTTGAAATTCTGCACTGCGATCGAATGGCCCGCGGACAGGAGGACGTAACCGCGGTGCTGCAACAGCGCATTCATGGGCACCACGAAAAAACCCGCCATCGCGCCGATCACGATCAGCAGGGTATAGACCACCGGCATGCTCGTCACGAAGATCATCGCGAGGACCACCACGCCCATGGCGACGCCGGCAGGCAGCACGTCCAGGCAGTGCTTGAGGGAAATGAAGCGTCCCGCGACCACCGCGCCGAGTGCGACGCCGACCGCCGTGATGCCCTGGAGTACCGCGCCCTTGTCCAGCGGAAGACCGAGGTGAACGGCGGCCCACTGCAGCACGAGGAACTGCAAGGTCGCTCCCGCTCCCCAGAACAGCGTGGTCACCGAGAGCGAGATCTGTCCCAGCTTGTCTTTCCAGAGCGTGGTCAGGCAAACGTAGAAGTCCCGCATCAAAAGCAGGGGGTTGGTCTGTTGCTGGCCGTAACGCGCGCCCGTATCCGGGATGAACAGGTTGAATATGGCGGCAATGACGTAGAACACGGAGATGACGAGGATCGCGGCCTCGGCCGGGGTCTCGACGCCGGTGTCGACGTGCGGCATGTCGATCGCGAGCAGCATCGAGGCGATGCGCGGACTGATCAGCGCTCCTCCGAGCACCGTTCCGAGGATGATCGAAGCGACCGTCAGCCCTTCGATCCAGCCGTTGGCGGCGACCAGCTTCTCCGGTGGCAGCAGCTCGGTGAGGATCCCGTACTTCGCCGGGGAGTATGCGGCCGCGCCGAACCCCACCACCGCGTAAGCGGCCAGCACCAGCGCATATCCGGGAATCCCGGCGAACTCGACGTAATCGGTGAAGAACATCATCACGCAGCCGACGATCTTGATCGTGTTGGTGATGAACATCACCCGGCCCTTGGGGATCGCGTCGGCAAAGGCCCCGACGAACGCGGCGAGCGCCACGTAGGACACCGTGAAGAAGAATTTCAGCAGCGGCACCATCCACGCCGGGCCGTCGAGCTCCAGCAGCTGGGCGATTGCGGCGATCAGCAAGGCGTTGTCGGCGAGCGAGCTGAAAAACTGCGCCGCCATGATCGTGTAGAAACCCCGCTTCATGATCCGGGGAGCCCGCGGCGGGCGAAATCGTAAGGGTTGAAGCGGCGATTCATCGATTCCCTGCGTCCGGCGTGAGCGTCACGGAACGTAAACGCCTTCGGCCGCCCGCTTTATACCATGAGTCATTTGGGGAGTGCGCAAAGTTCTCGATGGCTGCTCGCCGGACCTGCCGGTTTTGTGGTCGAATGGCGGGCCATGCGCCCCGCCCGAGTCCGCGTCGATTCCGCCGCGCTTCGCCACAACCTGAGCGCGGCAAAACGCCGTGCACCCCGATCGCGCATCTGGGCGGTGGTGAAAGCGAACGCCTATGGTCACGGGCTGGCGCGGGCGGCCCGGGCGTTCGCCGCGGCGGAGGGTCTTGCGCTGATCGAGCTGGAGGCGGCGCTCGAGTTGCGCCGCGCGGGCGAGCTGCGCCCCATCCTGCTCCTGCAGGGATTTTTCTCGCCCGAGGAGCTCGAACCCATCGCAGCGCACGGCCTCGCGGCCGTGGTGCACGACCAGGAGCAGCTGGCGATGCTGGAGAAGGCCAGGCTGCCGGCGAAGATCCCGGTGTACCTGAAGCTCAACACCGGAATGAACCGGCTGGGTTTCGACATGGACGGTTTCCGCGGCGCTCTCGAACGGCTGCAACGCTGCGCGGGCGAGATCACGCTCATGACGCATTTCGCCGACGCCGACGGCAAGCGCGGCGTGCAATGGCAGAGCGAGCGTTTCAAGGCGATGACACAAGGCGTGAAGCTTTCGCGCAGCCTCGCCAACTCCGCCGCGATACTGCGCTACCCGGAAGCCCATGCCGACTGGGTCAGGCCGGGCATCATGCTCTACGGTTGCTCGCCGTTTCCAGACGAAAGCGCCGAAGCGCTCGGGTTGAAGCCCGCGATGACGCTTGCCAGCGAGCTGATCGTCGTGCGCAACCTGCGCGAGGGCGACAGCGTGGGCTACGGCTGCACCTTCATCGCCGACGGGCCGATGCGAGTCGGCATCGTGGCGTGCGGCTACGCCGACGGCTACCCGCGCCACGCCCCGACCGGCACGCCGATCCTCGTCTGCGGCAAGCGCACGCGAACCCTGGGGCGCGTAGCGATGGACATGCTGTTTGCCGATCTCACCGGAATTCCGGAAGCTGCGATCGGCTCGCCGGTGACGCTGTGGGGCGAGGGCTTGTCCGCCGACCAAGTCGCGGCGAGCGCAGGCACGGTGAGTTACGAGCTCCTTTGCGGGCTTTCCCCGCGCGTGCCCGTTTCGGAGGCGCTCTGATGGCCAAGGCGAGGAGCGTCTACTCCTGCACCGAATGCGGCGGCGAGTCGCCGAAGTGGCAGGGACAATGCCCGCACTGCGGCGCCTGGAACACGCTGGTCGAAGGGATCGCCGAGTCGGCGCCCAGGCACCGGTTCTCGGGCGTCACGAAAAGCTCGGAGCTCAAACGGCTCGCCGACGTGAGCGCGCGCGACGCGCCGCGGATGGCGAGCGGGATGGACGAGCTGGACAGGGTGCTCGGCGGCGGCTTCGTCGCGGGCGAGGTGGTGCTGATCGGAGGCGACCCGGGGGTGGGGAAATCCACGCTCCTTCTCCAGGTGCTCGCCCGCATGAGCGGCTCGCACAAGGCTGTATACGTAAGCGGCGAAGAATCCGCCGAGCAGGTTGCGCTGCGCGCGCGGCGCCTTGCGCTCGACTCGGGCAAGCTCGAGCTGCTCGCCGAGATCCAGCTCGAGCGCATCCTCGCCACGCTTGAAAAAGCCAAGCCCGAAATCGCCGTCGTCGACTCGATCCAGACGCTCTACTCCGAGCAGCTCACCTCCGCGCCCGGCTCGGTCGCGCAGGTGCGCGAGTGCGTGGCGCACCTGACGCGTTACGCCAAGGCCAGCGGTACGGTCGTGGTGCTCGTCGGCCACGTCACCAAGGAAGGCGCGATCGCGGGCCCGCGCGTCGTGGAACACATCGTGGACGCGGTGCTGTATTTCGAAGGCGACACGCACCAGAGCTTCCGGCTCATCCGCGCCTTCAAGAACCGCTTCGGCGCGGTGAACGAGCTGGGCGTGTTCGCGATGACGGACAAGGGCCTTCGCGGGGTTTCCAATCCGTCGGCGATTTTTCTGTCGCAGCACTCCGGCGAAGTGGCGGGCTCGTGCATCCTGGTCGCGCAGGAAGGCACGCGGCCACTGCTGGTCGAGATCCAGGCGCTGGTGGATGCGGCGCACGCGCCCAATCCGCGGCGGCTGACGGTGGGCCTCGAGCAGAACCGCCTGGCGATGCTGCTCGCGGTGCTGCATCGCCACGCGGGCATAGCCTGTTACGACCAGGACGTGTTCGTGAATGCGGTCGGCGGCGTGCGCATCAGCGAGCCGGCCGCCGATCTCGCGGTGCTGCTCGCCATCGTTTCCTCGTTCCTCGACAAACCGCTGCCGGACAAGCTCGCGGTGTTCGGCGAGGTGGGGCTCGCGGGCGAGGTGCGCCCCGCGCCGCGCGGCCAGGAACGGCTGAAGGAAGCCGCCAAGCTCGGCTTCACCCAGGCGATCATCCCCAGGGCCAATCAGCCGAAGCAGAAAATCGACGGAATCGAAGTCATCGCCGTCGAGCGCGTCGCCGACGCCATTGCGCGTTTTCGCAAACAGTAGCCGGCTCATGACCGCAAAGAATCGGGCCGGATCCAAGGACTACCGCAAGAACATCGCCTGCCTGGAATCGCTCTGGAATTCGAATATCGAGAACCGCCTGAGCGTCGTTCCCATACTTGAGCTGGTGTCGAAGGTCAACGGCGTCCGCTACACCTATCTCACGTGCAATACGCGGGAAGAACTCGGGCACAACCTCGGCAAGCTCAAGCGAAAGCGCAGGTACGGGATCCTCTATCTCTCTTTCCACGGCAAGCCGGGCGAGGTCGTCCTCGACGGGACCTCAGTCGACCTCGAAACGCTCGCGACCTTGATGGACAAGGGTTTCGCCGGCTGGGTCGTCCACTTCGGCACCTGCGCGACCATAGATATTCCGCGCGCAAGGATGAGGAAATTCATGAATGCGACCGCAGTCGCCATGGTGCTGGGCTACGGGACTCACGTAAACTGGGTCGCCAGCGCCGCGCTCGACCTGCTGCTGTTCGACTGGCTTCAATACTATGGCGACATGCGCAGGCTGTGGACGGGGTTCAAAAAAAGCCACACCGGCCTGATCGCGAACACGGGGCTCAGGGCGTTCCACGCATGAGCCGGGAATTCCCCGGAACGTGAATCACGCTATAGTGGCCTGGAATACGGGGAGCAAAGACCTGGAGAGACAATTCATGAACTATCGATTTCAGGAAGAACTGGGCAAGTTGCTCTTGCGCCTTACGGTCGGGATTCTCATCCTGTTTCACGGGATTGGAAAAATACTCAACCCCGCCATTGTCGAATCCATCGGGACCCGCCTCGAAAGCGATGGATGGCCCGCGAGCGTCGCCTACGGCATTTATCTCGGCGAGGTTCTCGCGCCCTTGCTGATCGTTTTCGGAGTTCTTGCGCGCATCGGCGGCGTGCTCGTCGCGATCAATATGGTTTTCGCAATTGTGCTGTCACATACCGCGCAGATCCTTACGTTGTCGAAAAGCGGCGGGTGGGCGCTCGAATTGCAAGCCTTCTATCTGCTGGGCGGCATCGCCATATTCCTGCTTGGCAGCGGCAGGATGGCGGTCAGACCGGACTGACCCCCGCGGACCCGGCCGCGATTCCGCTTCGCACTGCGGCTTCGAGCGTCCCCGGGTAATCGCTCGCGACATAATCGCCGGCGAGCAGCAATCCGGGAATCGGCGTGTTGCCCCCGGGGCGTTTCAGCGCGGGGCTGCAGGAAAACGTGGCGCGCTTCTCGGTGATCACTTGCGACCAGCGCGGCGCGGGCAGGGCGCCGAGCGCCGCTTTCAGCTCCGCTTCGATTCTCGCCACCAGCTTCTCCTTCGGCAGCTCTTCGTGCGCGCCCGAGGCGCTGATCACCGCGGCGAACAAACCCTTCGGTCCGCCGAGCCGGCCGCGGTCGAATACCCACTGGAGGATACCGCGTGAAAATCCCAGCATGGTCACGGGCAGCGAAACGGATTCCGGGTATTGCAGGTAGCAGGTGACGATGGGCTCGTAACTGAACGCGCTGATGCGGGAAAGCGCATCGCCAAGCTCGGGCAATTGCACCAGCAGCGGTCCCGCCTGGTGCGGGCCGCAGGCGATCACCACGCCGGAAAACAGCTGCGCGTCGTTGAGCCGGTATCCACCCGGGACGTGCGCGATGCGGCGCACCGGCGCGCCGAGCGAGATCGAGCCGCCGTGCGCTTTTACGTATTCTGCGGCCGGCTCGGGGAACAGGCGCCCGAGGTCGGTGCGCGCGATCAGCAGATCGCTAGCCGCGCGCGCCCCCGTGAGGCCGTCGCGGAGCACGTTGACGAACACCTGTGCCGAGGCGGAATCGACCGGCGTGTTGAGCGCCGAAACGCACAGGGGTTCCCAGACGTGGGTGCGCAGCGTGCCGCTCTGCCTGTGATCGTCGAGCAAGCGGGCGACGCTGCGGTCGGGTTCGATGCGAAAGCCGCAGGCCCGAAGCGAGGCCATGAAGCGCAGCGCGCTCAAGCCATGAGCGAGATCCAGGCCCTTGGCGCGGAGGAGCGCGTAGACCAGGTTGAGCGGGTAGGGGAGTTGCGGCGCGCGCAGGTGAAAGCCGTCGGCGTAGCGCAGTTCGAGTGGAAACCGCATGAGAAGCGCGTCCGGGTCGGCGCCGACCTTGCGCATCAGGCGCAGCGTCTCGCGATAGGCGCCGATCAGGACGTGCTGGCCGTTGTCGAGGTCGACACCGTCGATGCTCACGCGCCGGGCGCGGCCGCCGAGGCTGCGCGAGGCCTCGAAAACGGTGACGGGGACGCCGCGCTCTGCGAGAGTGACGGCAGCGGCGAGCCCGGCCCAGCCACCGCCGACGACCGCGACGCCACTCAAGCCGTGACCCAGGTCCGCCACGCGATCCAGAGCTTGCGGATCGGCGTGAGCGCGGTGCGCTGCCTGAGCACCTGAAATCCGTCGCCGGCAATCTCGTCGAGGAGCGTGCGATAGATCGCGGCCATCATCAGGCCGGGGCGCTGCGCGTGGCGGTCCTCGGCCGGCAGGAGCGCAAGCGCCTCCTCGTAGCAGCGCCGGGCGCGATCGGCCTGGAAGCGCATCAGGCGCACGAAGCTTTCCGTATGGCTCGCGTTGAGAATGTCCGCCGCCGTCACTCCGTATTCCTTCAACTCGTCCGTGGGGAGATAGATGCGGTTTTTTTGCGCATCCTCTCCGACGTCGCGGATGATATTGGTGAGCTGGAACGCGAGTCCGAGCTTTTCCGCGTACTCCAGCGTCTTCGCGTTGCGGCAGCCGAAAATGCCCGCCGCCAGCGCGCCGACCACGCCCGCCACGCGATGGCAGTAGAGCTGCAGGCCGGAAAAATTCGGATAGCGGTTCTGGTTCAAATCCATTTCCATGCCGTCCATGATCTCGTTCAGCTTCGTCTGCGCAATCCCGAACGGCTCGATCATGGGGGCGAGCGCGCGCGACACGGGGTGCTGCGGATTGCCGGCGTAGAGCTGAGCGACCTCGCCCCGCCACCAGGTCAGGGCCGCGCGGGCGACGGACGGATCGCTCGGCTCGTCCACCGCGTCGTCCACCTCCCGGCAGAAAGCATAGAGCGCGGTAATCGCGCGCCGGCGTTCGGGCGGCAGGAACAGGAACGAGTAGTAGAAGCTCGAGCCGCTGTGCGCCGCCTTTTCCCGGCAATACTCTTCGGGGGTCATGACATCGCCAGGGCGCGCGCGAGCATCAGCGGCCAGTCCCAGGCGCGCAATACCGGCCGGCGGCGGAAAACGTTTCCGCGCGCCTGCTCGAGCTTCTCGAGGATCCTCAGCCCTCCTTGAACCACGGCGCGGATTTCCAATCCGACGCGGCCGGGCAGGCGCGTGGCGAGCGGCGCGCCGCGCAGCATCATCCGACGCGAACGATCGATCTGAAAGCGCATCAGGTCCCACCAGCCGCCGGAGGCGTCGCTCGCGGCGATCTGGTCTTCGGTCACGCCGAACCTCGCCATGTCCTCTTGCGGAAGGTAAATGCGGTTCTTGCGGAAGTCGATTTCCACATCCTGCCAGAAGTTTATGAGCTGGAGGGCGGAGCAGATCGAGTCCGAGCAGGCGATGGTGTCATTGCCCGTTTCGCCGTACAGATGGAGCATCAGCCGTCCGACAGGATCCGCCGAGCGGCGGCAATAATCCATGACTTCGGCGAAGCTCGCGTAGCGCTGCTTGGTGACGTCCTGGGAGAATGCATCGAGCAGATTGTAAAAGGGTGCGAGCGGGAGGCGATAAGCCGCGACCACTTCACTCAGGTCCTGAAACAGCGGGGACGCCGGAGAGTGACCGGCCTCGAGCCGGCGCAGTTCCGCGCGATAGCCCTCTAGGCTGGCGAGACGCTCCTGCGGCTGCACATCGCCTTCATCGGCGAAATCGTCCGCCGTGCGCGCGAATCGGTAAATGACCGACACGGGGTGACGCAGCGCTGCCGGAAGCAGCACCGAAGCGACCGGAAAATTTTCGTAGTGGCCGACCGGCATTGCCCTATTTTTCAAAGGGTTTCAGCGTCTTAGGCTGACAGTATAGGAGGGTTGCTGTAGAATGGCACGCACGTTGCAAGGCCCGGTTTGAATGCCGGACACGTGCGGTGGTTTGGGCCCGCGAGGGTGGCGGAATTGGTAGACGCACTGGATTTAGGTTCCAGCGCCGCAAGGCATGGGGGTTCGAGTCCCTTCCTTCGCACCAAGGAACAGGGTTTTCGGGAATGCAAACGAGTATCGAAGCCTTAGGCAGGCTGGAGCGGAGGCTCAACATGGCGGTTCCGGCCGAGCAGATCGACCGCGAAGTCGAGCAACGGCTGCGCAAGCTCTCGCGCACCGTGCGCATGGACGGTTTTCGCCCGGGCAAAGTTCCGCTCAAGATCGTCGCGCAGCACTATGGCCCGCAAGTGCGGTCGGAAGTGATCGGTGACGCCGTGCAGAAAGCGTTTTCCGAAGTGGTCCAGGAGCAGAAGTTGAAGGTCGCAGGCTATCCGCGCATCGAACGCAAGGAGGGCGGCGACGAGAAACAGCTGACGTTCAGCGCCACTTTCGAGATCTACCCTGAGGTCAAGCTCGGCGATTTGTCGGCCGCGACGATTCAGCGGCCCGCGCACGCGGTGGACGATGCGGACGTGGACCGCACCGTCGAGATTCTGCGCAAGCAGCGCGCGAACTGGGAAGCGGTGACGCGCGCCTCGCAATCGGGTGACCGCGTCACCGTGGATTTCACCGGCCGCATGGACGGGAACGAATTTCCCGGGGGCAAGGGCAACGGGGTGGCCGTGGTGCTCGGCGAGGGCCGCATGCTGCCCGGGTTCGAAGCCGGGCTCGTCGGCGTCACCGCCGGGGAGCGGAAGATTTTTCCGGTGGCTTTCCCCGCCGACTACCCGGGC
>DATHJM010000347.1:0-3160 GCA_035489775.1 Burkholderiales bacterium | reverse complement strand
GCCTGCAGCAGGAGCCGATGAAGGATCACGGCGACAAGCCCTACATCCCGCGCTACGTGCCGACCGCGCCGCCCCAGGGCGACACGGGCGCGGTGAAGGAAGCGGCGCGGCTCCTCGCCGGAGCGCAGAACCCGGTGATCGTCGCCGACCGCGCGGCGCGCACGCCGAACGGCGTGACCCTGCTGGTGCAGCTCGCCGAGCTCTTGCAGGCGCGGGTGATCGACCAGGGCGGCCGGATGAATTTCCCGAGGACGCATTACTTGAGCGCGCCGCCGACCGCAGTCAACAACGCCGACGTCATCATCGGCCTGGAGCTCTCCGACTTCTGGGCGACGGTGAACTCCTACACCGATAACGCCGGGAACGGCGGCATCGGCACCAATTCGTCGCGCATCAAGCGCGACACCAAGCTCATCAGCATCAGCTCGGTCGACCTCAACACCAAGGCGAACTACCAGGACTTCCAGCGCTTCCAGGTGATCGACGTGCAGATGGCCGGCGACGCGGAAGCGACGCTGCCCGCGCTGATCGAGGCGGTCAAATCGGCGATTCCGAACGAGCGCAAGGCGGCGATCGACAAGCGCGGCGAGGCCGCGCGGAAGGCGTACGCCGAGGGCCACGACCGCACCCGCGCGTCGGCGGCGGTCGCCTGGGACGCGAGCCCGATCAGCACGGCGCGCCTGTGCATGGAGTTGTATGGAGCGATCAAGACTCTCGACTGGTCGCTGGTGGCTTCCGAAGGCAACGTCAGCAACTGGCCGAACCGGCTCTGGCCGATGGAGAAGTACCACCACTGGCTCGGCCGCTCCGGCGGCTACGGCGTGGGTTACGGCGCGCCGGCCTCGGTCGGCGCGGCGCTCGCCAACCGCGACCTCGGCCGATTCTCGGTGAGCATCCAGTCTGACGGCGACCTGATGTACGCGCCGGGCGTGCTGTGGACCGCGGCCAAGCACAAGATTCCCATGCTCTCCGTGATGCACAACAACCGCGGCTATCACCAGGAAGTGATGCACGTGCAGCGCCTGTCGAATTTCCGCAACCGCGTGGCGAACCTCGGGGGCGACATGGGCCCGGTGGGAACGAGCATCGAGAACCCGGACGTCGAGTATCACAAGCTCGCCGAATCGATGGGCTGGTGGGCGAAGGGGCCGATCAAGGATCCCGCGCAGCTCGGGCCCGCGCTGCGCGAAGCCGTCAAGGTGGTGCAGGCGGGCCAGCCGGCCCTGCTCAACGTGTGGACGCAACCGCGATGAATGTCATTCTGAGCGCAGCGAAGAATCTGCTTTTCGTCGCGGCCATCCTCTTCGCGCCGCTGGCTTTCTCCGCTGGTTCCGCCGAAAAGGGAAAGGCCGCGTACGTGCAGCACGGCTGCTGGCAATGTCACGGCTTCGTGGGGCAGGGCGGCGTGACCGGCCCGAAGCTCGCCCCGAATCCGATGCCGCCCGAGGCGTTCTCGGCCTTCGTGCGTTTCACCAACGGCGCAATGCCGCCGTATCAGAAGGCGATCCTGCCGGATGCCGACCTCGCCGACATCCACGCCTATCTGCAGTCGCTGCCGAAGGCGCCGGACTACAAGAGCATTCCTCTGCTCAACCCGTAGCCGGGCCGGCCTTCAATCGAAGCCGACGATCTCCACCCAGTTCGCGCCTTTCCCCGCCGGATACTTTGCCAGCGGCTTGAGCGCGCCGCTCGCCGGGTCGATCGCGTAGACCGAGATCGTTTCCGATTTTTCGCCTGAGGCGACGAGGAACCGGCCCTTCGGGTCGATGGCGAATCCGCGCGGCTGCTTCTCCGTCGGCGTGCTCGAGAGATAGCTGAGCTTGCCGCTGGCCGTATCGACGCCGAACGCGGCGAGGGTGTTCGAGGTGCGCTCCGACGCGTAGAGGAATTTTCCGTTCGGGGTCATGTGAATGTCCGCCGCCCAGATATCGTTGTCGGTGTTGCGCGAGTGCGGGCGCGCCGCGCCGGGCACAAGCTTCGAATCCGGCGGCAGGGCGGAGGCCGAGCTCACTTCGGTCAGCAATCCCGTCTTCGCGTCGAGCGAAAGCGCCGTTACCGTGGCGACGAGCTCCGACAGGAGGTACACGAACCTGTTGTCGGGCGAGAAGATGAAGTGGCGCGGGCCCGTCCCGGGTTTCATCTGCGCGACCGCGGGGGTGTTCGACGCGAGGCGCCCGGATTTCTCGTCGAAGACGAACTGGAAGATCTGGTCGGTGCCGAGGTTCGGGACGTAGACGAAGCGGTTCGACCCGTCCACCAGGATCGAGTGGGCGTTGCGGCCCACCGGGATCACCTGCAGGGGCTCCGCCAAGACGCGCCCGTCGCCGCCGACCGCGTTGACGCTGATCACGTGCCCGCCGTACGAGGCGCCGAACAGAAAGCGCCCGTTCCGGTCGAGCGAAATGTAGGGGAAGCTCTCCGCGAGCGGCGCGCTCGACAGGAGCTTCAAGGCGCCCGAGCCCGGGTCGATGGAATGAACGTGCACCGTAAACGGCTTGGTGCGCGAAGCCACGTAGAGAAAGCGCCGGTTCGGGCTCACCGCCATCGGCATCACCGTTTTCGCGACCTGAACGCGCGCGAGCGGCGCGAGCGCCCCGTCCGCCTGCATGCTCCACGCGCCGATGTCGCCGTCCTCGGCGTGAGAGACGTAGACGAAAGTTCCCGCGAGAGCCGAGGTGCTTGCCAGTGCCGACATGGCGATGATCCCCTTGGTAGAGATGGAGAATGGTTTCATGATGGGCCTCCTTCAGTATCCGATGATGGCTGGCTGCGCCGGCGTCTATGCCTGCGCGCGCGGCCTGACCCGCTCGCGCGTCATCTCCGCGAGCGTCGTGATCCCCAAGAGCGCCATGTCGCGCTCGATCTCGTCGCGCAGGAGCCCGACGCCGTGGCGCACGCCGGCTTCCCCGGCGATCGCGGCCGCGTAGAGAAACGGACGGCCGACGAAGACGAACTGGGCGCCGAGCGCGAGCGCCTTCAACACATCGGTGCCGCGGCGGATTCCGCCGTCCATCATCACCGTCATGCCGCCCGCCTGCGCGACAACCGCGGGTAGCGCGCGCAAAGGCGCCGCGGCGCCGTCCAGCTGCCGCCCGCCGTGGTTCGACACGATGACGCCGTCGACGCCGCTCTCGCGGGCGATTCGCGCGTCCTGGGGATC
>DATHJM010000346.1:0-3072 GCA_035489775.1 Burkholderiales bacterium | reverse complement strand
TTTCAGGCGGTCACCCGCCTCGCCGATCCCGTTCAGGTACAGCTCCCACACGGCAAGGTTCTTCTCACAGGCATCAACCACCGCGTCTTCCATGTGCAACTGCCTCGCAAATCGCTCGACCGCTCGCCAGCCCGCATCGGAATGTTCGATGTCGGCTTCCTCGTGGAGCTCGAAGAATTCGAGCTCTTCGCCCGAGAGGTGAAAGACCTTCCCCCAGCGGTGGCGCTCCAGGCCGAACCAGCCGTGCTTTTTCATGATGCCGGTGCCGTAGCCGGGGACGTTCGCGCGTTCGGCGCAGGTGTTGGCGACGATGCCTTCCAGCCAGTGCCGGTTCGCCATCAGGCCCTCCCAGGCGACCCAGGCGAGCTGCGTCGTGGGAATCGGCGTCGCCGCGCGGATCTCGCTGCGCTTCAAGCCGATTTGCGTTCCCAGATCTTCCAGGATCTCCCAGTGAGCCCTTCCGCCGCCGTGCTCGTGGTCGGCAATCACCTCTTCGCTGCATGCCTTGATGATGCCGATGCGCGTATCCCAATCGGGGCAGTTGGTCGCCACTTTCAACTTGAGCACGGAGTTGCGCTGGCGCGTGTTCAAGCGGTGCTGCATCGCAAACATGCGCGCCCTGCCCTTTGTCATCTCCTCCTGGAAATAGCGCGTGCGCCGGGAGAAATCATCGACCACCCGGTCAAGCCGTGCGAGCACGCTATTTTTGGCCATGGCCTGTTCAGAATTTCGCGATCTCGCGGGCGCGGCCCGTGACCTGCAGGATGTGCATTCCGGTGTTGGCGCGATCGACGATGTAGATGTAGCCGCGGTCGTCGACTTCGAGGTTGTTGGTCTGGATCGCGACCTTGCAGCGCTCGGCGCCGTCGGGCATTTTCACGCAGCGCTTGTCGGTCTTGCCGGTTTTTGCCGGAATGTAATAACCGACTTCTTTCGGCTGATACGGATCGCGGATGTCGATAGCGCGCACGCCCGCGTTGAACCAGGCGACGAACACCAGGCGCTTCGCGTACATCGGCGGCTGGTTCTCGTTCGGCGAGTGCGCGCCGAATCGGCCGCCCCGGGAGCAGAAATTGCCGCTTGCCTCGGGCACGTTGAAATTCGAGACGTTGAACGGCTTGGACTCGGCCGTCACGTCGGTGATCCATACCCTCTGGCGCGTTTCGCGGCACTCGTTCACTATCTGCTCGTTCACCACCATCACGAAATCGCCCACCGCGCCCTGCGCGTCTTTTGCGAACTCGGGCAATGGCATGCCCAACAGGGGCAACGTTGAATGCGCGCCGTTGGTGGGCTGAAGATCGAGCCTGCCCACCTGCGGATAAAGCAGGTTCTCGACGGTGGGCTCCTTGGGGCCGTTCAACAGCTTTTCACGGTCGACGATCTGCAGCACCCCGTCCTTGTTCGTGCTGTAGCCGAAATAGATGCGGTTGCCCTTGGGGCCGGTGGAAATGGGGCCGTGCAGATCGGCCGGCGCCGGACCGGTCGATCCCGGCTGTTGGCCAGGCAGGCCGAAATTGCGGATGAACACCGGATTCGCGGGGTCGGAAAGGTCGTACACCTGGGTCATGCGCCGCACGCGCCAGCCTTCAATCCCGGAGACGAGGTACGCGATGCCGCTGTCGCACTCCCACCAGTTCTTGTGGGTGCCCTTCAAGCCCTTGATGATCGTGGTGAGCAAGCCCGGCTTCGCCGGATCGGTCACGTCCCAGATTTCGTGCGCGGCATTGCCGAAGGTGCGGAGCAGGTACACCTTGCTCTTGTCGCCCTTGGGCAGCTCGCTGCCGTCGCACACGCGCACCATTTGCGCGCCGCCCGCCTCCGCCAATCCCGGCTCGCCGGGAATGTGAGCGAGGTAGCCGGGCTTTTTCGGATCGGTCACATCGACGATGGACGTGCCGTTGTCTTCCTTCTTGCCCGTGAGCGGGTTCAGGACGTTGTCGCCGTGATGGCCGACGTAGGCGATCCAGCGGCCGCCCTGCTTGTGAATGACGGGCTGGTAGGCGGTGCGCCCCTGGAGGTCGTTGTAACCGACGAGCTCCATGTTGTGCTTCTCCGCCTTGTTCTGCGCCAGCGCCTGGCCGGCGAGCGCGACACCGAGCGCCGCGAGGCCTGCAAAGTACTTCGAGTAAGCTTTCGACATGCTCCTCTCCTCCAGTGGTTTTTTCAGACGGTCTTATTCATCTCTTTCGCGAAGAGCGGCCTGCCCTGCGCTTGCGCGCAGGGGCGGTCTTGCGCGTGGACTTCCTCGGCACGTAGCCGATCGCCTCGACCTCGAGCCCGCAATCCATCGGCGTGCGCCCGGCCTGGATGCGCGTCCTCGCGGGCAGGCTTTCGCGGCTCGAGAAATACGTCCGGTAGATCCGATCGAACTCCTCGGCGTCGCGCTGGTCGCGCAGCCACACGATGACTTTCAGCAGGCAATCCATGTTCGAGCCGGCCGCCTCGACCAGCTTCTTCATGTTGTCCATCACCAGGCGCACCTGTTGCGCGAAAGGCGGATTCGGGAAGGGCGGAATCGGCAGCCCTTTCTCGCGCGCTTCGCGCACCGCGTTGGAGAACGCCTCGTCGAAAGGCGGCAGACCCGAGATGAAAATAAGGTCCCCGTGGCGCACGCACAGGTTGAAGGGCGCGTTCGTCAGCGGCAGTCCGGCGTCGTAATTGCGCTTTTCCATCGTCTCGCTCCCTGCGCCGAATGGTATGACGCCCCCGGCGCAGGCGCAACGCCAGGGTCCCCGACCGGGTTTGCTCCGCGGGCCCGTTCCAGGTGCAGGAACGACTCCGGAGTCCTATTTGCAAGCCCGTCCCCGATTGCCTACGATTCGATCCTGATGAAAACGGATTGTGCGCGGCGCAATTTTCTTCGGACCGCTGCCTGCGCGTTGGGAGCCCTGCTCATGCCTGTCGAATCACCCGCGGCGAACGGCCCGCTTGCGCGGCGCATCCCGAAAACCGGCGAATCGATTCCCGCGGTCGGACTGGGCACCTGGCAGGTGTTCGACGTCGCCTCCGATGCGAAGGAGAAGGCGCAGGCCCAGGAGGCCCTGAAGGTCTTCGTCGAGCTAGGCGGCC
>DATHJM010000345.1:0-2202 GCA_035489775.1 Burkholderiales bacterium | reverse complement strand
CCTTCACGTAGGCATTGGCTGCGATGAGCTTTCCGTTGGTGCGATCGAGCGTGTACAGGAAACCGTTACGATCGGCATGCATCAACACCTTGCGCTTGACGCCGCCGACCATGATGTCTGCGAGCACGTTCTCGTTGTTGCCGTCGAAATCGTAGGTCTCGGCGGGCGTCCATTGGTAATGCCAGACCATTTCTCCAGTCTTCGGTCTGAATGCGATGACCGAAGATATCCAGAGGTTGTCGCCCGGCCGCGCCGTCGCGGTCCAGGGCCCGCCATTGCTCGTCCCCCAGTAGACGAGGTCGAGGTCCGGATCGTAGGAGCCCGTTATCCAGGTGGACCCGCCTCCACGCAGGTACGCATCGCCCGCAGGCCAGGTCTCGTTGCCCTTTTCTCCGGGACCCGCGGTCGTGTGACGACGCCAGAGGTGCTTGCCGGTGTCGGGATCGTAGCCGTCCACGAAACCGCGAACGCCATATTCGCCACCGGTCATCCCCGTCATCAGCACGCCGTTTGCGACCGTGGGTGCCGAGGTTATCGAATAGCCCTCCTTCCACTCGGCGATCTTGACCTTCCAGATTTCTTTTCCGGTCTTTGCATCGAGCGCCCTCAAATGTGCGTCGACCGAACCGACGAACACCTTGCCGTTGTAGAGCGCCACCCCCCTGTTGGAGAGCCCGCAGCACACCACGCGCGCAACCGCCGGCTCCCATTCGAGCGCCGTCGTCCACAGCTGCGTGCCGGTGGCAACGTCGATTGCCACCACCCGTTTGACGTTCGCCGCATAGAGCACGCCGTTGTAGACGAGCGGCTGCCCCTGCTCTCCGAACTCGTTCGCGAGCGAAGCGCTCCAGACCGGAACGAGGCGCTTGACAGTGCTCTTGCTGATTTGCCTGAGCGGACTGTAGCGCTGCTGGTGATAGCCCATGCCGTACGTCAGTACGTTGTCGGTGCTGCCGCCGTTGCCGTCGCGCAAAAGTTCCTGCTGCGTTTGCGCATGGGCGAGCGCGCCGAACGCGGCAAGCACGACCGTTCCTGCCAGGAGTTTCCCCATAAATCCCCCCTCGATTGAAAGTCCCGCCGAAGATTCCGTCTCAGTTCCGCGCGCGCGGCGGCCAGTCGCTCACGAATCCGTCGCGGTTGGGCATCTTCACCTGCGGCAGCGTCTGCGCGTTCATGACCGCGTCCTCGCCGACGACGCCGTTGAGGAAGAGCACGTAGGCGCTTACCGCGTAGACCTCGTCGTCGGTGAGCGAAAGCGGATTGGTGATCGGCATCGCCCGCCGCACGTAGTCGAACAGCGTGGTCGCGTACGGCCAGTAGCTGCCGACGGTGCGCTGCGGCGCCTTGGAAGCCAGCGAGCCGATGCCGCCCGCGAGCGGATCGGCCGGCTTGCCGGCGCCTTTCGCGCCGTGGCAGGCCATGCACTTCTGCTCGTACACCTGCAGTCCCTGGCGCGCGCTGCCTCCGCCTTTGGGCAACCCGGCCCCGCTCGGCGGAATGCTGATGTCCCAGCGCGCGACTTCTTCGGCGCTCACCGCGGCGCCGAATGCCGGCGGCTTGCCCGGCGCGGGTTGCAGGCTCACGCAAGCCGCGAGCGCCGCGGCCAATATCGCGACGACGCTGAGTTCAGACGTAGACATGTTTTACGCTCCCGTCGGCACCCACAGCCCAGCTCACGATCGAGTGGTTGTGATAGGTATTTGCGGGCGAATATTGCGCCAGCCACGCCTTGCGCGCCGGCTGCACGCGCCCCTTCTCGTCGGTGGCGCGGCTCTGCAGCACCGCTTCTCCGCCCGTCCATTCCCACGGCAGGCGAAAGCGCACCAGGCTCTTCGGGCGCTCTTCGCCGGTGAGCGCCGCCTCCGCCCAGGTCGCGCCGCCGTCGGTGGAGACTTCGACTCGGCGGATGCGTCCGGCCCCGCTCCAGGCGATACCGGAGATTTCGTAGAACCCGGTGCGCGGCAGTCTCATTGTGGACGAGGGCTTGGTGATCACCGACTTCACGCCCATCTCGAAGGTGAACTGCAGCGCGCGCCCATCGGGCTGCAGGTCCGTGTATTTGGAAGTTTCGTCCTTGGTATACGTGGGCTCTTCGGTGGCCTTCAAGCGGCGCAGCCATTTCACGTTCATGTTGCCCTCCCAGCCGGGGAGCAGCAGGCGCACCGGGTAGCCCTGTTGAGGGCGCAGGCGCTCGCCGTTCTG
>DATHJM010000344.1:0-2878 GCA_035489775.1 Burkholderiales bacterium | reverse complement strand
CCGAGCGAAGCGCAGGAGCGGGCCTTCGCTGTATACAATGAGGCGCTAGCAGCCGGCATCGCAGCCGTGCGTCCCGGGGCGACGGCGGGGGAAGTCGCACGAGCACAAAACGAGGTATTTCGCCGCCATGGGCTCGGCGATTACGTGACCTCGGAGTACACCCGCGTGCGCGGCCACGGCCTGGGCCTCTATGTCGACGGGCGCCCGGCCGTGCTCGAGGACGTCGCCCTGAAGCTCGAGCCCGACATGACGCTGATCGTTCATCCGAACACCTATCATCCGGAGGTCGGGTATTTCGTGCACGGCGATTCCGTGCGCGTCACACCTGATGGCTGCGAGGTCCTGACCCGGACTCCGCGGCGCCTGTTTTCGGTGCCTCTCGCCTGAGTCATGCGGCGCGGGCTGATCAGCTGGTCGCGCGAGGAGGTGCCGGCTTCGGTGCTCGATGGCCGCGTCGCGCGCCTGCAGGAGAAGATGCGGCATGCGGAGCTTGGCGCCATGCTCGTCTATACGTCTTTCGCACGCCCAAGCGCAGTGGCCTGGCTCACGCATTTCATTCCGTACTGGAACGAGGCACTGCTCGTAGTCTTTCCGACGGGTGCGCCGGTATTGCTTGCCGCGTTCTCAAAACGCGTGCACGACTGGATTCGTAGCGTCAGTCACCTGGGCGAAGTGCAATCCGCTCCAGAACTGGGTCGGGCGGCGGTGGCCTTTCTCGGAGAGCATCCTCCCAAACCTTTGCGTATCGGCGTGCTGGAACTCGATGCCCTGCCTTGGTCTGTCGCCGAACCCCTTGTGAAATCCGAATATGGCCGCGCGCTGGTGGATGCAACGGGTTTGTTCACCTCGATCCGCCAGCCGGCTGATGAAGTGGAAATTCGGCTGGCGCGGCGTGCGGCAACGATCGCCGTGCAAGCGTTCAAAGCGATTCCCGCAGGGGCGAAGCGCGCGTCGGAACTGCTTTCCGCGCTGGAACGCTCGGCGCGACTCGACGGCGCGGAAGAAGTGTTGCCCCGGCTGGCGCCGGACCTTCGCGCAGACGCGACACTGCGCAGATTCGAAGGTGACGCCCTCCTCGGCGAACGCTACGCGATCGAGCTGTCAGTCGCTTACAAGGCCACCTGGGTACGCATCACCCGGTGCGTTTCCACCCAAGCGGTTTCGCCGTCCTGGCGCGGCGCCGCGGATCACTTCGTCGAAACCGTCGAGCGTCTGAACGAGGCGAACCTTTCCCTCGAACCGAAAAACGCCGCCTGGACCCTCGAGACCTGCCGCGGCAGCCCGCCGCTTTCCATCGTGGCAACTGGGGAAACAACGTCGCCCTCGGCGCTGCCCGGCGGTTCGCTTGCCTGCCTCTCCCTGCGGCTGGATCTTGACGATGGCCCTTGGCTTGGCGGCGGGCCGCTTATCCTCGCGAACCGCGGGCAGCGAAGCCGTCTTTTGATCTGACAGTCTTTTGAAAAACTTTCTGCGATACAAAATCGGCTCTTACAGGGTTTCACCCCTAGAGAATTCAGACACTTAACCCTCCGCGCGCAACATATCACGACTCGTTTTCCATACCCTACAACACACCGCCATGATTTTGCGGGGCATTTCCGAGAAGCGTAGACTGGCGTCCGGAATTAGAACGTTTTTCGGAAGATCATTGAACGTTAGACCTGTTCATGAATATCCTCGACTTTATCGTAACCGTTTTACTGAGTGGGCCGTGGCTTTTGTTAGGCGCTGCGCTCGGGCTCGCGGGCGCGTGGGTTGCCTACGTGTACTTACCAGAGACGATCGATCGAGCGTCAATCGGTACCTTAGTATTCTTTGCGGGATGCACCCTTGGTGTGGCATTAGGTAGTATGGCCAACAAAAGGAAATGAACAGGTCTAACAACCCGTTCGAAAACGGACGCCAACCTTCCCCCGAATTAGTTGACACCTCGGGCTAACAGCTCGGAGGTGTGTTGTGGCAAAAGCTGGACCTCGAAAGATTGCGAATTACGGAGATCGGTTCAAGGCGACTGCGGTGAAGTTGAGCAGTTTGCCAGGCGTTCTGATCCAGGATGTTGCAGCGGCGCTGGATATTCATCCGTTCATGCTGTCGTTGTGGCGCAAGCAGGTTCGAGAGGGGGTGATTGTGGCCAGAGCTTCCAAGCTCGATGTGCAGACCACGGCAGAGTTGAGGCGGCTACGGGAATTGGATCGTCGGTACAAGGTGCTCAAGGAGGAGCACGAGCTCTTAAAAAAAGCCATCCGGTTTGCTTCCGATCGAAATCGGAAATCTTCGAATTCATCGAAGTAAACCGGATGCGGCACGATCTCACCCTGATGTGCAGGGTCTACGAGGTAACTCGGGCGGGCTATTACGCCTGGCGCTCGCGTGAGCGTAGCCAGCGGGAACTCCGCAACGAAACGCTCGCAGGGCAGATCCGGGCCGTTCACCTTGAAAGCCGCGGCACCTACGGCAGTCCCCGTGTGCACCAGGTGCTCAGGAGCAAGGGCCACTGTGTGGGCAAGCACCGAGTCGCGCGCCTGATGCGAGCCCATGGCATCAAGGCTCGGGTGGCCACCATTCGCTACACGAATCCCAGCCTGCAGCGCTACTACGGGAGTATCCCCAACCAGCAGCTCGATCTGGAGCTCAAGCAGCCTGATCAAGTCTGGGTTGGCGACATCACGTATCTGAAGGTGGCTGGGATCTACCGTTATCTGGCGGTGGTCATGGACAAGTACAGCCGGCGCGTCGTGGGCTGGAGCTATGGGCCAAGAAAGGACGTGAAGCTCACGCTCGAAGCGCTCAACCGCGCGGTGGGTAGCCGCCGGCCCGGTTCAGGAGTCGTGTTCCACACCGATCGGGGCATCGAGTACGCTGCTGGCGCTTTCAAAGA
>DATHJM010000343.1:0-2085 GCA_035489775.1 Burkholderiales bacterium | reverse complement strand
GCGCCTTCGCGGACCGGGGCACGGCCCTCCGGCCTCAATCCGACGCGGCGCCGCGCCGCGCCGTTCGCAAGCTGCGAGAAAATCTGGTCTGCGCCTGGAAAACCGCCTGCGCGGGCGCCGCCACGACGGCGGCTCTTCTGGATCGACCATTCCAGCGCGCCCTCGACCGGCGTGGTCGTCGCGTTGATGTCGTGGCCATAGAGACAAAGTCCGGCCTCGAGCCGCAGGCTGTCGCGCGCCCCCAACCCGATCGGCAGCACGTCACTGTTTCCGAGCAGCGTCTTCGCAAGCGGCTCGGCGTGTTCGGCCGGCACCGAAATCTCAAAGCCGTCCTCGCCGGTGTAGCCCGAGCGCGAGACGAAGCAATCAAGGCGATCGACGCTGCGCGGACCGGCGTCCATGAACCGCATCAAAGCGACGTCTGCACAAAGTTTCGCCAGTACCGATTCCGCCTTCGGCCCCTGCAGCGCGATTAGCGCGCGATCGGGAAGCGGCTCGATCACGCAACTCTCGGACAGGTTGGCGCGCAGATGCGCCTCGTCCTCGGCCTTGCAGGCGGCGTTGACCACCAAAAACAGGTGGCTGCCGAAATTCGCCACCATCAGATCGTCGAGAATGCCGCCGGCGCCGTTGGTGAACTGCGCATAGCGCTGCCGCCCCGGCGCAACCGCCAGAATATCCTGCGGCACCAGCCGCTCCAGCGCGAGAGCCGCGTCCTCGACCCTGCCGGATTTCGGGCGCAGCGCGATCTGGCCCATATGCGAAACGTCGAACAGGCCGGCATGAGAGCGGGTATGCAGGTGCTCCCGGAGCACGCCGCTGGCGTATTGCACCGGCATGTCATAGCCCGCGAACGGCACCATCTTGCCGCTGGAGGCGACATGCAGCGCATGCAAAGGGGTGCGTTTCAGCTCGGATCGGTCATCGCGCGCAGGAATCATGGAGCCCTCGCGGTTTTTCGAGGCTGATTCCTCGAAAACCTGTCGAAGCCCCATCTGTCGCTGTGCCTGAGAGTATTATCCCGTCGGCGGACACGTCCGGGCGCGGGCCCGGCGGCGTCTCTTTCCAGATGCTATCAAGTCACGCGGTCCGTTTGCCTGAGAGTTTCCGGGGCGGTTGCTCCTTCGGCGCCGGCTCCTAAGCCGATCTCTCCCAGCGTGACTGTCTTGAACAGATGGGAGGAAAACACGGCTGCGCCAACCCTGTCAACGCGGCTCACGCCGATATCAACGGTTCCTGTGCTGCTGCGGCAAGCTCCTGATCCCGTGCACACTTTCTGGACACCGCAAGCCCTCACGTCTAAAAGCGTTTGCGCCGGTAAAATGACCCCCGTTAGCGGCTGGTCCCGGGCGTTCTCGATTGGATTGAACTGATATGAGCGGCGTTAACGAAATCAGATCGGCGTTTCTGAACTATTTTGCGAAGAATGGGCACGAAATCGTGCCGTCGTCGCCGCTGGTGCCGCGCAACGACCCGACGCTGATGTTTACCAATGCCGGCATGGTGCAGTTCAAGAATGTCTTCACCGGCGTCGAAAAACGCACCTATCAGCGCGCCACCACGTCGCAGAAATGCGTGCGCGCCGGCGGCAAGCACAACGATCTCGACAATGTCGGCTACACCGCGCGGCATCACACGTTTTTCGAGATGCTCGGCAATTTTTCATTTGGCGATTATTTCAAGGATCGCGCCATCGAACTGGCGTGGAATCTGGTGACGAAAGAATTCGGCCTGCCAAAGGACAAGCTGACGGCGACCGTCTATGTCGACGACGACGAGGCGTTCGATCTCTGGAAGAAGATCGCAGGCCTGCCGGAGTCCCGCATCATCCGCATCGCGGGATCGGACAATTTCTGGCAGATGGGCGACACCGGCCCCTGCGGGCCTTGCTCGGAAATCTTCTACGACCACGGCGACAAGATCTGGGGCGGGCCGCCGGGTTCAGCCGAGCAGGACGGCGACCGCTTCATCGAGATCTGGAATCTCGTGTTCATGCAGTTCGAACAGCTCGAGGGCGGCGTGCGCAATCCGCTGCCGAAACCGTCGATCGATACCGGCGCGGGCCTGGAGCGTGTCGCGGCCGTG
>DATHJM010000342.1:0-5495 GCA_035489775.1 Burkholderiales bacterium | reverse complement strand
CTGCAGCGAGTCGAGCGTCCTGAGAAGGCCCTCGCGCGTGGGGTTCGCTCCGGCGCGGCGAATCCCTTCGACGAGCACTTTTGCTCCGATGTACCCCTCCAGCGAAGTGAAGGAAAAATCCTTCTTGCCGAGCAATTTCTCAATCGCCGCCTGGTATTCCCTTACGACGGGGATCGAGTTCCTGGCGAAGGGCGGCACCACCTGAGCGACGACCACGCCCATGCCCTGGTCGCCGAGCTCGGTGGCCAGCGCGCTTGCCCCGACAAATGAGGTGCTGGCGAACTGGGCGCCCGATCCGGCCTTCTTTGCCGATTTGATGAAATCGCCGGTGGTCTTGTAGAGGGTGGTCGCTATGACGACGTCCGGGGCAGCCTTGACGACGTCGGAAACGGCGGCACCCAAGTCCGTCTGGTTGCGCTTCAAAGTCCCGATCGACGACGGTTTCAGTCCGCGCCGGTTCAGCGCGACTTCCACGGCGGCAAGATTTTCCTTCCCGACCGCGTCGTCGTAGTGGATGATGGAAAATTTCTTCATTCCGGTCGTCGTATAAAAATCGACGATCTTCTCAAGCTCGTCGGCGTAGCTTGCGCGAATGTTGTATACGTTGCGGCGAAACGTGCGCATCGGCTCCGCGCCGGTAAACGGCCCGACGAATGCGACCTTGCTCTTTTCGACGAATGGAAGCGCGGGGAGGCTCAGCGTGGCGCTGGCATAGCCGATCAGCGCGAGCACGCCCCTTTGTTCTATCAGGATCCTTGCGTTTTCGCCGGAGCGCTTGGCGTCGTTGCCGTCGTCCAGCGCGATGAGCTCGAGAGTGCGTCCGTTGACCCCGCCCGCGTCGTTGACCTGCTTGAAGTACGCTTGCAGACCTTCGCGAATGTCATCACCGAGCTCCTTGTTGGCCCCGGAAAACGGAGATGACTGGCCGATGAGGATGTTTGTCTTGGTTACGCCCTGGGCGTGAGCCAAGCCGCCCGCGAGCAGGCAGGCCAGCGCTCCAACCACCGCAGTCAACGTCGCACGAATCATGTGGCCTCCTTGTGAGGATGCGCCTGCACCACTGATTCTATACCCGGTACGTTGATGTGTGCTCGATCTGCTATTGAGCGAAGAATTCCTTGACCTTCTCCATCCAGGACTTGGCGCGGGGGTTGTGTCTGTCGCTGTCTGCCTGGCTGATCGCCTCGAACTCGCGCAGCAGCTCCCTCTGCCGATCGGTCAGGTTTACCGGCGTTTCGACGACGACGTGGCAGAGCAGATCGCCGTGTTCCCGGCTGCGCACACCGCGAATACCCTTGCCACGCAACCGAAAGACCTTTCCGGATTGAGTCTCGGAGGGGATTCTGATCTTCGCCGAACCGTCCAACGTGGGGATTTCGATCTCTCCGCCGAGCGCCGCGGTCGCGAAACTGACCGGCATTTCGCAGTGCAGGTCGTCGTGGTCGCGCTGAAAAACCGAGTGAGACTTGACCTGGATCTGCACGTAAAGATCGCCTGCCGGCCCGCCATTCACCCCGGGCTCGCCTTCGCCTGAGAGACGGATCCGATCGCCATTGTCTACGCCGGCGGGAATCTTGACCGAGAGCGTTTTTTGTTTTTTCACTCGCGCGGCCCCGTGGCAGCTGGGGCAGGGCTCGGTGATGACCTTTCCGGTTCCGTGGCATTTCGGGCACGCCTGCTGGATGGAGAAAAACCCCTGCTGCATGCGTACTTGGCCGTGCCCTTCACAGGTCGGGCAGGTTCGCGGTTTGGTCCCGGGTTTCGCCCCGGAACCCTTGCAGGTCTCGCAATCCTCGTAGGTCGGAATGCGAATGCGGGTTTCGGTGCCGCGCGCCGCCTGCTCGAGCGCGACCTCGAGGTTGTAGCGCAGGTCGGCTCCACGGTACACCGAGGACCGGCCGCTGCGCGCCTGGTTGAAGATATCGCCGAAGATATCGCCGAACGCGTCGGCGAAGCCCGAGAAGCCGGCAGCCCCGCCGCCGGCCATGCCTGCGCGCGGGTCGACTCCCGCGTGGCCGTAGCGGTCGTAGGCTGCACGCTTGTTGACGTCGGTCAGGACCTCGTACGCCTCTTTGCCCTCCTTGAAGAGCTCTTCCGCCTTGGGGTTATCCGGATTGCGATCCGGATGATGCTTCATGGCGAGGCGCCGGTAGGCCTTCTTGATGGCCTCCTCGTCGGCGTCGCGGTTGACGCCCAGCACTTCGTAGTAATCCCGCTTCGCCATTGCTTGGCTCTTCCCTTGCTAGACACGCAAAGGCCGAGTTGAGCTGCGCGCTTGCGCGTCAGCTCAACTCGGCCAGTTAAGGCCGCGCGATTTACGCGCGGCGCTTAACCTTTCTTGTCCTTCACCTCGGTAAACTCCGCGTCGACGACGTTGGCCTCGTCTTCCGGCTTCGACGCTTTTGCGTCGCCGCCGTCCTGTGCGCCTTGCGCTTTCTGCGCTTCGGCGTACATCTTTTCGCCGAGTTTCTGCGCCGCCTGCGAAAGCGCCTGCGCCTTGGCGTCGATTTTCTCCTTGTCGTCGGACTTCATTGCCTCTTCGGCATCCTTGAGCGCGGCCTCGATCTTCGCTTTTTCATCCGCTGCGAGTTTGTCGCCGTATTCCTTCAAGGACTTCTGAACCGAGTGCACCAGCGAATCCAGCTGGTTGCGCGACGTCACGATCTCGAGCTGCTTCTTGTCTTCGGCCGCGTGCGCTTCTGCGTCCTTTACCATGCGCTGGATCTCGGATTCATTGAGCCCGGAGTTTGCCTTGATGGTGATCTTGTTTTCCTTGCCCGTCGCCTTGTCCTTCGCCGACACGTGCAAGATGCCGTTGGCGTCGATGTCGAAGGTGACCTCGATCTGCGGCATTCCGCGCGGCGAGGGCGGAATGCCCTCGAGATTGAACTGGCCGAGGCTCTTGTTGCCCGAGGCCACGTCGCGCTCGCCCTGCAGCACATGGATCGTCACCGCCGACTGGTTGTCATCGGCGGTGGAGAAGACCTGCTGCGCCTTGGTCGGGATGGTGGTGTTTTTCTGGATGAGCTTGGTGAAGACACCCCCCAGCGTCTCGATTCCGAGGGACAACGGCGTGACGTCCAGAAGCAGGACATCCTTGACGTCCCCCTTCAACACGCCGCCCTGGATCCCGGCACCGACCGCGACTGCCTCGTCGGGATTGACGTCCTTGCGCGGTTCCTTGCCGAAGAAGTCCTTGACTGTCTCCTGGACCTTGGGCATGCGCGTCATTCCGCCGACCAGGATCACGTCCTCGATATCGGAAACCTTGAGTCCCGCGTCCTTCAACGCGATGCGGCAGGGCTCGACCGTCTTTTCGATCAGATCCTCGACCAGGCTCTCGAATTTGGCGCGCGTGACCTTGATGGCGAGGTGCTTGGGTCCGCTCTTGTCGGCGGTGATGTAGGGCAGGTTGATCTCGGTCTGCGCGCTTGAGGACAACTCGATCTTCGCTTTTTCCGCAGCTTCCTTCAGCCGCTGCAGCGCGAGCACGTCATTTCGCAGGTCGATTCCCTGGTCCTTCTTGAATTCGTCGCAGAGGTAGTCGATCAGGCGTTGGTCGAAGTCCTCGCCGCCGAGGAACGTATCGCCGTTGGTGGAGAGCACCTCGAACTGGTGCTCGCCTTCGACTTCCGCGATTTCGATGATCGAGATGTCGAACGTGCCGCCACCGAGGTCATAGACCGCGATCTTGCGATCGCCTTCCTTTTTGTCCAGTCCGAAGGCGAGTGCGGCCGCCGTGGGTTCGTTGATGATGCGCTTGACGTCCAGTCCCGCGATGCGGCCGGCGTCCTTGGTGGCCTGGCGCTGGGAGTCGTTGAAATAGGCCGGAACCGTGATCACCGCTTCGGTGACATCCTCGCCGAGATAGTCCTCGGCGGTCTTTTTCATCTTCCGCAGGATCTGGGCCGAGACTTCCTGGGGCGCGATCTTCTTGCCGCGGATCTCGACCCAGGCGTCGCCGTTATCGGCCTTGACGATCTTGTAGGGCATCAGGGCGATATCCTTCTGCACCTCCTTCTCCTCGAACTTGCGGCCGATGAGGCGCTTGATCGCATAGAGAGTGTTCTTGGGATTGGTTACCGCCTGCCGCTTGGCCGGCGCGCCAACGAGGATTTCCCCGTCTTCCAGGTAGGCGACGATGGAGGGCGTGGTACGGGCGCCTTCCGAGTTCTCGATCACCTTGGGCTTGCCGCTCTCCATGATTGCGACGCAGGAGTTGGTCGTCCCGAGGTCGATTCCGATGATCTTTCCCATGGTCTTTCCTCTTGAATTTTCTGGCAAATAACCTTGAAGCCGATATGGGGATCAATCCCTCAACTTCAAGCTTGATCGTCTTTGGGTTTGGCCACGGTGACCAGTGCCGGCCGGATCACGCGGTCGTGCAGGCGGTAGCCCTTTTGCAGCACGTTGATTACCGTGTTCGGTTCCTTTTCCGAGGGAAGCATGCTGATCGCCTGGTGCTGGTGGGGATCGAACTTTTCCCCGATGGGATTGATCTCCCTGAGATTGGCTTTCGCGAAGACGGCATTCAGCTGCTTCAATGTCAGGTCGACTCCGCTCCTTAGCGTTTCAAGCGCAGCGGAATCGGCCGCGAGTGTCGCTTCCAGACTGTCCTTGACGGGAAGCAGCTCCGCGGCGACGGCCTCGATCGCGTACTTGTAGGCGTTTGCGAGTTCGATCGAGTTCCGTTTGCGGATATTTTCCGCCTCCGCCTTGGCCCGGAGCCAAGCCTCGTGGTGTTCCTGGGCCTTCAACTCCGCACGCCGCAACAGCTCCTCGGTATCCGGCAGGGGCGCGGCATCCGCCGGTTTGGCGGTTGGCGCGGCCGGATCGACTGAAGTATCGCCCGATGAAACCTGCGGGCTCTGTTGGTCCGGTTCAGGCATGGGTTCTCCGCACGATGTGCCTTTACGTTTAGAGGGCACGGGTGTGCCCCTTTTCGCTAACGATTCTAGCTGGGGTTCTCTGGGAGGATTTCAAGAGCTGTCGGCTCGGCTTGGGCTGTCTTCTGTGCGGTTCCTTTCGAGCTGCGGATCCCGGGATTCCATCACCCAGCCGGCGAGATGTTGCCCCGCAATGTCGGCCAAGGCACGAATCCAGTCTTCGCGCTCGTTGAGGCAGGGCAACAGGTTGAATTCCCTGCCTCCCGCGCCGAGGAAGATTTTTCGGCCTTCGATGCCGATTTCTTCGAGCGTCTCCAGGCAATCCGCGACGAAGCCCGGACAGATCACGTCCACGCGGCGCACGCCGCGCCGGCCGTAGTCAGCCAGGGTGGACGCGGTGTAGGGCTGGATCCATTCCATCCGGCCAAAGCGGGACTGGAAGGCGATTTGCCAGTGACTCTCGGCAAGTTCGAGTCTCTCAGCAAGGAGGCGCGCGGTCTCCTGGCACTCGAAATGGTAGGGATCCCCTCGGGCGAGCGTGTAATGCGGCAAGCCGTGGAAACTCATGAGCAGCATTTCCGGGCGTCCCGACTGCCGCCAGTGCTCGCG